>JAFIEM010000147.1 GCA_020832555.1 Natronohydrobacter sp.
AGATGAGCAAGACGACAGCAGGCCGGTTTTTCGAGGATTACCGGATCGGACAGGTGATAGAGCACGCGGTGCCGCGCACGGTGTCCGGGGGGGAACGGGCGCTGTATCATGCGCTTTATCCGGCGCGCGGGGCGCTCTATTCCTCGGACGAGTTCGCGCGGGCCTGTGGGCTGGCGCAAAGCCCGGTGGATGATCTGATCGCCTTCCATATCGTCTTTGGCAAGACCGTGCCGGACGTCAGCCTGAATGCGGTCGCCAATCTGGGCTATGCCGAGGCGCGGTTCCTGCGCCCGGTTTTTCCTGGCGACACGCTTCGCGCGCGCTCTGAGGTGATCGGGCTGAAGCAGAATTCTAACGGCAAAAGTGGCGTGGTCTGGGTGCGGACCGAGGGTACGAACCAGCGCGGCGAGGCGGTCTTGAGCTATGTGCGCTGGGTGATGGTGCGCAAGCGCGATGAGGCGGCTGAGGTGAGCGCGCCTGTGGTGCCGGAACTTGCGAACGTCGTGGATGCGGCGGATCTGGTGGTGCCGGAGGGGCTGGATTTCTCTGACTACGATTTCACGCTGGCGGGCGAGCCGCATCGCTGGGGTGATTACACGGTGGGCGAGCGTATCGACCATGTGGATGGCGTGACGATCGAGGAAGCCGAGCATATGCTGGCCACCCGGCTGTGGCAGAACACCTCGAAAGTGCATTTCGACGATACGCAGCGGGTGGACGGGCAGCGGCTGATCTATGGCGGGCATGTGATCTCGATGGCCCGCGCGCTGTCCTTCAATGGGCTGGCCAATGCGCAGATGATCGCGGCGATCAATGCGGGCAGCCATGCCAACCCTTGCTTTGCGGGGCAAACGATCCGCGCATGGTCCGAGGTGCTGGACCGGGCCGAGACTGCGGCGCCGGGCGTCGGCGCGTTGCGGCTGCGGCTGGTGGCGACCAAGGGTGCGCGCGATGTGTTGCGCGAGGACAGCGGCAAATATCATCCTGATGTGCTGCTCGATCTGGATTACTGGGTGCTGATGCCACAGTGATTTCCTGACCTGCCGGGCTTTGACTGTGATATCCTGAGGCGCATTGGCATGGAGGATATCATGAAAAAGAGACTTCTGGCACTACTCCTGTCGGTCATGAGTATCGGCCCCGCCTTGGGGCAAGGATTGAGTTGCGGCGCCGCCGCCAAGAGCTGGCCCCTGTTCGAGCGGCTGAAGGGGCATTTCCTGAAGGCGGAATATCGGGCCTTTCTGGAGAATTCCGGCCCGATGCTGGAGCATGAGGTCGAGAATTACGACGCCTATTTCGGGGTCATGGACGAGTTGTTCCCCGAAGGCTTCACCCTGTGCCAGACGGTTCTGATCCGCGACGAGGAACCTGCCTTCCGGCAGGAAATCGTGATGTATATGCGCGATGACATGCGCGGCCCGATCACGCTTTTGCTGATCGGCGTGATGATCCGGGGCGTGCCGCAACTGGTCTATTTCAACTACAACTCGAATTCGGCAGCGGTTCTGGGCGAATTGAAGTGATCAGCGCAAGCGCCCTGCCATCTCACGCGATGCGTGCGGCAGGGCGCATGAACGTCATCCGAGGGTGACCATCCAGGGGCGCAGGGTCTGCCCGTCTTCCTGAACGACACGGACATAGTTGCCGATGCGATACAGGGTCTGGCATTCGCGCGCTGTATCCGGTCCCTCGCGGCAGAACCGGTCATCGGCAATCTGCCATGTGCCCGGCCTGTCGGCCCAGCTACCGTCCTTGGCGGCAGCGGACCAGGTACCGTCAGCATTGATCGTGAAGGTCCAGTCGCCCGCGTCATGTACGGCACCGGCCCAATCGGCGCGCAGTTGCGCGGCATCCATCTGCTCAGCCCCCAAGGCGCGCAGTTCGGCCGGACTTTGCGCGGCGGAAACTGCGGAGCGGTCAACCAGTGTAGGCGACGATGTGGCACCTTCCTGACAGGCCGCGAGTCCCAAGGAGCCAATCATAACAGTTCCTGCGGTCAAATATGTTCTGATAGATAAAAAGATAGCGTCACCTCGTTGAGTTTGTGTCTGGCGCGAAGAGCGGGTCGACACCCGATCGCGCGGGAACTGGCGCGGCAACAAGTCAGGTCGCACACAGCGTTTCTCAAGAGCCTTCAGCCTCGACTGATTCCCGCTTTCTGTCAAGAAATGCCCCCGAGACCACGTCGGATACCAGGCCGAACACAGTTGCAGGATATGTGATCACTGTTTTTATTTTTGTGATCACATTAGGCAGTCTCGCTGCTGTTCTATCGCAAACATCCGCGAAAAAGCCTGTCCATAGTGGACTGGGCGCGTGACATTCCCGCGAAAACCGGTATGTCAGGGGGCACCAAGCGAGGCGCCGCAAGGCTGCCGAGCCACAAGCAAGGGAGCCGTGCATGGCTGATGTCAATCGGGGCAATCGCCCGCTTTCCCCGCATCTGCAAATCTATCGCTTGCCTCTGGCCGCGATCACCTCGATCCTGAACCGGATCACCGGCGTGGGCATGACGCTGGCGGCCATGCTGATCGTCTGGTGGTTCGCCGCAGGGGCTTTCAGTGCAGGGTATTTCGCCTTTGTGGACGGGCTGCTGACCTCGATCCTCGGGCATCTGATCCTGATCGGCTCGCTGGCCGCTCTCTGGTATCACATGCTCAATTCGATCCGTCACCTGATCTGGGACACAGGGCGCATGATGGATGTGGCCACAGTGGAAAAGACCAGCTACGGCGTGTTCGCGGGCACCGCAGTTCTGACGCTGCTGACCATTCTGATCGTCTGAGGGGGCCGGATCATGGGATACAAGACAGATTACGCGCGCGTTCATGGCCACGGCGCTGCCGGCGAAGGCTCGCATCACTGGTGGAGCCAGCGTGTGACTTCGGTCGCGCTGATTCCGTTGACGCTGCTGTTCGTCTTCCCCTTTGGCCGCGCGCTGGGGGGCGGGCATGAGGTCTTTATCGCGACCTATTCGAACCTGTGGCATGCGCTGGTCGCAGTGCTGTTCATGATCGCGGCTTTCGCCCATCTGCAACAGGGCTTGCAGACTGTGATCGAGGATTATGTGCCCGGCAAGGCGACCCGCACCGCGGCCCTGCTGGCCAATACCCTGTTTTGCTGGGCTTTCGGTGTGGCGGGCGTGCTGTCCGTCGCCGCTGTCCTGTTCCGCGCCTGAGGAAAACCAATGTCTGCATACAAGATCGAAGAACATTTCTACGATGTCGTCGTCGTGGGCGCGGGCGGGGCTGGTCTGCGCGCCACGCTGGGGATGGCCGAACAGGGGCTGAAAACCGCCTGTGTGACCAAGGTTTTCCCGACGCGCTCGCACACGGTTGCGGCGCAGGGAGGTATCGCCGCCAGTCTGGGGAATATGGGCCCCGATAGCTGGCAATGGCATATGTATGACACCGTGAAAGGTTCTGACTGGCTGGGCGATACGGACGCGATGGAGTATCTCGCCCGCGAAGCGCCAAAGGCGGTCTATGAGCTGGAGCATTACGGCGTGCCCTTCTCGCGCACCGAGGATGGCCGCATCTATCAGCGCCCCTTTGGCGGGCACACAACAGAGTTTGGCGAAGGCCCGCCGGTGCAGCGCACCTGCGCCGCCGCGGACCGCACCGGCCATGCGATGCTGCACACGCTCTACGGCCAGTCGGTCAAGGAAAAGGCCGAATTCTTCATCGAGTATTTCGCAACCGACCTGATCATGTCCGAAGATGGCGTGTGTCAGGGCGTGTTGGCGTGGAAACTGGATGACGGCACGCTGCATCTGTTCAGCGCCAAGATGGTGGTGCTGGCGACGGGCGGCTATGGGCGTGCCTATTTCTCGGCGACGAGTGCCCATACCTGCACCGGTGACGGCAACGGGATGGTGGCGCGCGCGGGTCTGCCGCTGCAGGATATGGAATTCGTGCAATTCCACCCGACCGGCATCTATGGCGCGGGCTGTCTGATCACCGAAGGGGCACGCGGTGAAGGCGGGTATCTGACCAACTCGGAAGGCGAGCGCTTCATGGAACGTTATGCGCCGACCTACAAGGATCTGGCCTCACGCGATGTGGTGTCGCGCTGCATGACGATGGAGATCCGCGAAGGGCGCGGTGTGGGGCCGAACAAGGACCATATCCATCTGCACCTGAACCACCTGCCGCCCGAGACGCTGAAACTGCGGCTGCCGGGGATTTCGGAAAGCGCACGGGTCTTTGCTGGGGTCGATGTGAACAAGGAACCGATCCCGGTTCTGCCGACCGTGCATTACAATATGGGCGGTATCCCCACGAATTACTGGGGCGAGGTGATGAACGCGGATGGCGAGAACCCCAACCGTATCGCACCCGGCCTGATGGCGGTGGGCGAAGCGGCCTGTGCCTCGGTGCATGGCGCGAACCGGCTGGGCTCGAACTCGCTGATTGACCTTGTGGTGTTCGGACGTGCTGCGGCCATTCGCGCAGGACAAGTGGTTGATCCCAAGGCACCCAACCCGACCTTGAACCGCGCCAGCGTGGACAAGGCGATCGAACGCTTCGACCGCTTCCGTAACCTGAACGGCGGCATCCCCACGGCAGATCTGCGCCTGGAGATGCAGAAAACCATGCAGGCCGATGCGGCGGTGTTCCGCACCGACAAGACGCTCGCCGAAGGGGTCGAGAAAATGAAGGTTGTCGCGGGCAAGATGGGCGATCTGAAAGTGACAGACCGCTCGCTGATCTGGAACTCGGATCTGATGGAAACGCTGGAGCTGGACAATCTGATGCCCTGCGCCATGACGACCATTGTTTCGGCCGAGGCGCGCAAGGAAAGCCGCGGCGCGCATGCGCATGAGGATTATCCGAACCGCGATGACGCCAACTGGCGCAAGCATACGCTGGCCTGGGTCAATGGGGCGGATGTGCGGCTGGATTACCGTGCGGTTGTCACCGAACCGCTGACCAAGGAAGCCGATGGCGGGATCGATCTGAAAAAGATCGCCCCCAAGGCGCGGGTCTATTGATCCGCTTGGCCCTTCTGGCCGCGCCGCTGGCGCTGATGGCCTGCGCCGATATGCAGGACCAGATCGCCCGCGACGCGGCACGGCAGACGGTGCGCCCGGTTCTGGCAGAGCGCTTCCCCGGTGTGCCGCTGGAACCCGCCAGCGATTGCGTGATCAACAATGCCAGCGCGGGCGAGATCACCCGACTGGCTCTGGCGGCAGGGCAACCGACCGTTAGCCCGGAAACCAGCGCGATGGTGGTCGAGATTGCCACGCGTCCCGAAACGATTAGATGTCTAGCCACGGACGGGCTTGCCCCGTTCCTGCTATGAGGTAGCACGATGGTCCAGTTTTCCCTTCCCAAGAACAGCCAGATGCGCACCGGCAAGACCTGGCCCAAGCCGGAAACCGGCGGCACGCTGCGCAAGTTCCAGATCTATCGCTGGAATCCGGATGACGGCAAGAACCCGCAAGTGGACACCTATTTCGTCGATCTGGACGATTGCGGCCCAATGGTTCTGGACGCGCTGATCTATATCAAGACCAGGATCGACCCGACCCTGACCTTCCGCCGGTCCTGCCGCGAAGGGATTTGCGGGTCTTGTGCCATGAATATCGGCGGTCAGAACCGGCTGGCCTGCATCTTCGGGATGGATGAGGTTTCGGGCGATGTGAAAATCTATCCCCTGCCCCATATGCCGGTGATCAAGGATCTGGTACCGGATCTGTCGCATTTCTACGCCCAGCACGCTTCGATCAAGCCCTGGCTGGAGACGAGTTCCAACACGCCCGCGAAAGAGTGGAAACAGTCGATCGAGGATCGCGAGAAGCTGGACGGGCTTTATGAATGCGTGATGTGCGCCTGCTGCTCGACCTCTTGCCCGAGCTACTGGTGGAATGGCGACCGCTATCTTGGCCCGGCGGCGCTGCTGCATGCCTATCGCTGGCTGATCGATAGCCGCGATGAAGCCACGGGCGAGCGGCTGGATGATCTGCATGATCCCTTCAAGCTCTATCGCTGCCATACGATCATGAATTGCGCCCAGACCTGCCCCAAGGGGCTGAACCCGGCGAAAGCGATTGCCGAGATCAAGAAGATGATGGTCGAGCGGGTTCTCTGAACCGCGACCGAAAGCAGGGGGGCGCTCGCGCCCCCCTCTTGCGGCTATGCCGCAATTCACCCCCCTGAGGATATTTTTACAAGAATGAA
>JAFIEM010000148.1 GCA_020832555.1 Natronohydrobacter sp.
ATTCATCCTCGATCTCGCCCACGATTTCCTCAAGGATATCTTCCAGCGTGATCAGCCCGTGCAACGCGCCATATTCATCCACCACCAGCGCGAAATGCCGCCGCAGCCGCAGAAATTCCTTCATCTGCTCATCCAGCGGGGTGGTTTCGGGCACGAAATAGGGGGGGCGGGCCAGTTTCACCACATCAAGCTGGCCTATCGCGTCATAGGTGCCCCCGGCCTCGATCACCAGCCGATGCATCTCGCGCACCAGATCGCGGGCATAGAGGATGCCGATGATATTTTCCTGTTCCTCGCGATACATCGGCAGGCGGGAATGTGAAGAATTGATGCATTGCGCGATGATCTCCTCGACCGGATCATCGGCATTGACGACCTCGATCTGGCTGCGGTGGCGCATGATTTCCTCGACTGTGCGTTCCGACAGATCCAGCGCACCCAGAAGCCGGTCGCGATGGTCCTTCTCGACCGAGCCGGTCGAATGACCCAGCGCCAGCGTGCCTGCGATTTCGTCCTTCACCGACAGGATGTTGCTTTCGGGGTCGATGGTCACGCCGAACAGCGCCAATACCCGGCGGACGATGAAACGCACCACGCTGACCACGGGCGAGAAGATCGCGACGACAATGCGCAAGGGCGCAGCCACGCGCAGGGCCGCGCTTTCGGGGTTGGAGATCGCATAGGTCTTCGGCAGCACTTCGGCAAAGACCAGCACCAGCAGCGTCATGACCAGCGTGGCCAGCGCCACGCCGCTATCGCCAAACAGCCGCGTGAACAGCGCCGTAGCCAGCGAGGCGGCCAGGATATTGACCAGATTGTTGCCCAGGAGAATCGCACCGATCATGCGCTCGCTATCCTCGGTCAGCGAAAGCGCCTTTTCCGCCCCCGGCACGCCCTTGTCGGCCTGCGCCTTCAGCTTGCCCCGGCTTGATGCCGTCAGCGCGGTTTCCGAACCCGAAAAGAAGCCCGAAATGATCAGCAGCAACAGGATGGCCCCGGTGGTGATCCAGAAGGCCGTATCAAGCAATGTGGCGAGCTCGCCCATAAATGTTCAGATCCTGCAACAGTGACGCGGCTAGCGCCTGAACTTCTCTTAAATCCTCGCAACTCGCGCGTCCAGCACCAGACCGCCAAGACTTGACGCTGCCCTGCGGATTGGCCATCAGGTCACACATGTTTGCCCCCGAAACCCTTGACCAGATCACCCGCCGTTTCGGCTATCTCGAAGCCCGCCTGATGGAGGGAGTCGCGCCCGAGGATATTGCGGGCGTGACGCGCGACTATGCGGAACTGAAACCGGTCGTGGCGCAGATCGACGCCTATCAGCGTGCCCTTGCAGATCGGGCCGAGGCGCAGGCGATGTGTGATGATCCCGAGATGCGGGCGCTGGCCGAAGAAGAACTGGCCCGCGTCGAGGCGGAATTGCCGGGTCTGGAACATGCGCTGCGCCTTGCGCTCTTGCCGAAAGATGCGGCGGATGCGCGCCCGGCACTGGTCGAGTTGCGCCCCGGCACAGGGGGCGAGGAAGCCAGCCTTTTCGCGGCCGATCTTCTGCGCATGTATCAGAAATACGCCGAAAGCCGCGGCTGGCAGGTGCAGATGATCAGCTTTTCCGAAACTGAGATTGGCGGCTTGCGCGAAGCGGTGCTGCGGGTTGCGGGCGAGGGGGTGTTTGCGCGGCTGAAATTCGAATCCGGCGTGCACCGGGTCCAGCGCGTGCCGGTCACGGAATCGGGCGGGCGGATTCATACATCTGCCGCGACGGTGGCCGTGCTGCCCGAGGCTGAGGAGGTCGATATCGACATTCCCGCGACCGATATCCGCATCGATACAATGCGCGCCTCTGGCGCGGGCGGGCAGCATGTCAACACGACCGATTCGGCGGTGCGGATCACGCATATTCCGACCGGGCTGGTGGTCACGAGTTCCGAGAAATCGCAGCATCAGAACCGCGCGATTGCAATGCAGATCTTGCGCGCGAAGCTTTTCGACATGGAGCGCCAGCGCGCCGCCACTGAACGCGCGGATGCACGCCGCGCGCAGGTGGGGTCAGGGGACCGGTCGGAGCGCATCCGCACCTATAATTTCCCGCAAGGGCGCATGACGGACCACCGGATCAATCTGACGCTCTATAAACTCGATGCGGTCATGCAGGGCGATCTGGACGAGGTGATCGACGCGCTGATCTCTGCCGATCAGGCCGCAAAACTCGCGGAAATGGACGGCTGATGCAGGCGCAGGCGCTTCTGGCGCAAGGGGTTGGCGTCTTGCGCGACGCCGGGGTTGACGGGGCCGCGCGCGATGCCCGCTGGCTGATGGCGCATGCGCTGGATATTGCCCTGGACCGGCTGACACTCGCGCTGCACGATTCGGTGACGCCTGCACAGGAAGCGCGGTTTCGCGCAGCTATCGCGGCGCGCGCGCGCCGTCAGCCCGTCGCGCAGATCACGGGGCAGCGGCTGTTCTGGGGGCGGTCCTTTCGTGTCACCCCCGATGTGCTGGACCCGCGCCCCGAAACCGAAACACTGATTGCTACGGCGCTGGAGCAGCCGTTTCAGCGCGTGCTCGATCTCGGCACGGGCAGCGGCGCGATTCTCGCGACCCTGCTGGCAGAACGCCCAGAGGCCACCGGGGTTGGCGTCGATCTTTCGCCTGCCGCATTGGCTGTGGCACAGGGTAATGCGCAGGCGCTGGGCGTCGCGCCGCGCGCTGAATTTCTGCACTCGGACTGGTGCGCGCAAGTGTCGGGGCAATTCGACCTGATCGTGTCAAACCCGCCCTATATCGGGCAGGGAGAGGTCGAGAGCCTAGCCGATGAGACCCGCGACTGGGAGCCGCGTATGGCGCTGGTGCCCCAAGGCTGCGACGGCACGGGACTGGCCGCCTATCGCGCGATTGCCGCGCAGGCGCCTGCGTATCTTGCACCCGGCGGACGGCTGATCGTCGAGCTTGGGCTGGGGCAGGGGCCTGCCGTGCTGGCACTCTTTGCGCAGGCGGGTCTGACATCCGGGCGGCTGGTCGATGACCTGACCGCGCGTGCGCGTGTGGCCCTGGCCTGTGCGTCCTGACCGGGGACTATGGCAAATCTGCAAGATCGCGCGCAAATGACAGTTTTTCCATAGTTAGGGCTTGTCAGGGGCCGCAGGGCATGCCAAGTGAAAGACAAGGCAAGCCAATAAATCATGGCTCGCCCGGTCATTCCCTTTCAGCAGTCTGGTTTGTCCGACATGAGACACTCAAGACGGGACTGCACTCTGTGCCATCTTCGGCAGGATAGAATCACGCATGAGATCACCCAATAAACGTTCGCGTTCGAAATCGAACCGCCCCAAGACGCTTGGCAATATCGTCAACCGTGTGTTCGACAGTTCCGGCCCCGAAGGCAAGGTGCGCGGCACGCCGCAACAAATCATCGAGAAATATCAGGTTCTCGCCCGCGATGCGCAACTGTCCAATGACCGCGTTGCCGCCGAGAACTTCCAGCAGCATGCCGAGCATTACACCCGCATGCTGGCACAGGCGCAGCGCGAATTGCAGGCCGAACAGGAAGCGCGCCGCCAGAACAACGACGAGCGCAACCGCCAGCCCTATGAAGAGCGTGGTCAAGATCGCGGTCAGGATCGCGGTCAGAACCATCATGGCGGTGGTCAGAACCAGCATGGCGGGCGCCGCTACGATCAGCGACGTCAGCAGGAAGACACAGGCCAGCAAAATGCCGCAATGCGCGACACTGTAGCACAGGAAGCGTTTTCGGTGCAGGACACCGACAATGCGCCCGACGAGGGCACGCTGGTCGAGACCCCCGAAAGCAAATCTTCCAGCGAGATGCAGCGCGCCCCGGCTTCTGAGCAGGTAGCGCAGCCTTCAGCCGCGCCGGATGCGACACCAGAGGCAGAAAGCAAGCCCCAGCGCAGTCGCAAGCCGCGCGCACCGCGTGCACCTGCGGCCCCGGCAGAAGCCGCAGCATCCGGCAGCGATGACGCGCCCAAGCCGCGCCGCAATATCCGCAAGCCGCGCAAGCCTGCCGAAACAACATCGGATGAAGTGACCCCTTCGGCAGCAGAATAAGCAAAACGCCCGTGTCGCATCGTGTCACGGGCGTTGCTCTATGGACTATTTGCGGAAACGGTCAGTTCACCATCCGCGCCCGCGCCGGTCTTGCCTTGCGATAGGCCGAAGGGGGTTCACCGATATGCTGGGCAAAAGCGCGGGCGAAATACCCGGCTGTCGAGAAGCCCAGCGTGCGCGCGATATCCTGAACGGGAATGTCGGTTTCCAGCAGCAGTTTGCGCGCTTCGAACAGGCGGCGTGCCTGCATCATTTCCAGCGCGGTCTGGCCGCAGCTTGCCCGGCAGGCCCGCGTCAGATGCGTCGGCGTCACGCCGAGGGCTGTGGCGTAATCACTGACATTGAGTGAGGACCCGAATTCGCGTTCCAGCAGCGTCGCATAGCGCGCGGTCAGGCGTTCATTGGCATTGAGTTGCGGGCTGGCTTGGCCGCCATCCTCGATCTTGTCCTGCCTGCGGCGATCCAGCCAGATCGAGAGCAGCCCAAGCTGATGATAGGCGGCTTTCTGGGCCAGCGGGCGGCCCCCGTCCAGTTCGCGCTGCACCGAATCGACCAGATGCGCGACTTCGGCATGTTGCGCCGCGTCGCGCAGCCGCAGATGCAAGGGCTGTCTCGGCAGATCAAGGCCGTGATCATGGCCGAAATAGACCGCCGTGCCCTGAACCCGCGTCATCGCCTGAAACCCGTGCAGGGTGCCTGCGGGAATGAAGATCGCATTATGCGGGTGAAAGCCGCGCGTGCTCCCACCCAGATTGATGCGCCCCTGTCCCTGTGTGATCCACAGAAACAGCGGTTCGCGCAGGGCGCGCATCGTTTCAAGCTGCCATTTCGGCGCGGCGGCCAGTTTCGAGATCGGCACAAGGCGCAGCCGCGACATCGGTTCGGGTATTTTGTTCATGATGCTCGTATCCCCCCGGATAGAGGCAAGATTAGGACGCAGGCGCGATGAAGAAAGAGTTTTTCTTCACGCAGCCGTGAAATTCCGTGACCCGCGCAATGGGCGTGGCAAAACGGTGACTCTTTAGGCAGAGGGTGCAAAGAGATCCTGCCAGCCCTTCATGCGGCTGCGAAACCATGTGCGCTGGCGTTTGGCATATTGACGTGTGGCAAGTGTTGCGGCGGCACTTGCCTCCTCCCACGACATCTGGCCTTGCAGATGCGCGATCAGCTCTGGTGCCCCGATGGCCTTGGCCCAGGGCGCGCCGGGATCCCAATAGGGCAGCGCGGCGCGCGCCTCATCCAGAGCCCCTTGCATCATCATCTCATGGAACCGCCGGGTGATTCGCGCATCCAGCCAGTCAACCTCGGGTCGTAGCACATAGGCGGTTGTCGCGCTGTGAGGAAGCAGCGGGGGCGGGGTCTGGTCCTGCCATGATGCCAGCCCCTGACCGGTGGCCTGCAACACTTCCCATGCGCGCTGCACCCGCGCCGGGTTCGCGCAGTCGATTCGCGCGCGGGTTTCGGGGTCAATCTCTGCCAGCAGCACGTCCAGCCCGTCCTGCCGCAGCTTCGCGTCGGCCTGCAACCGGATGTCGCGCGATGTGGGCGGTATCTCGACCAGCCCTTCAGTCAGGGCGCGGAAGTAGAGCCCAGTGCCGCCCACGATCACCGGGTTGAAGTGGATCTTCAGCACATCCGCAACAGCGCGCAGCCAATGCCCCGCCGACCAGTCCTCATTGCGTCCCACATGGCCATAGAGAAGATGCGGCGCGCGCGCGCAATCCGCCTCATCGGGCCGCGCCGAGAGAACCCGCCACATTGCATAGACCTGCAGAGCATCGGCATTGACGATCACGCGCCCCTGCGCCTCGGCCAGATGCAGGGCCAGCGCCGATTTTCCGCTCGCGGTCGGACCAGCCAGCAACACGGGCCGCGCCGGATCGGGTGGCGCGGTTTTCAGCGTTGTGATCGCCCTGTCCAGAGGGTCGGCGATTTTCGCCATCTGCGCCTGCTTTGCGATTGAACCTGCGCCCGTTTTCCGACATTTTGCGCGGCGATGAAAGCACCGGGTCTGCATTTTGTGCGCAAGGCCCCTGCGCGCTGGATAAAGGACCGCCCGATGACCGATACCCCCCAGACCACCTATGGCCGCGTCATGCTC
>JAFIEM010000236.1 GCA_020832555.1 Natronohydrobacter sp.
TTGCTGCCGCGCTGGATGACTGCCCCGGTCGGCACGCCGCCCGACTGGCTGACCGTGCCCAGGATATTGCCGCGCCGGTAGAGCGTTGCATCAAGCTGCTGATGCCCGGCCCCTACGCGCAGCAGCCGCTCGGCGGTGGTATCACTCGCGCTCTGGGTCACGGCAGTTCCGGTCAGGCTGCCGCTGACGGTCGCGCCCCCCGGAAAGCTTGCCCGCCCGGTGGCGGGTGCCGCACTCAGCGCCGTGTGCCAGGCCGCACCATCTGCGCTGACCTTGATCTCGAAAGCGTCGCTGCCGGTGGTGCCCATCTCGGCCCGGCCTGCCCAATCGGTCTGGAACAGCAGGCTGGCCGTGTCGCTGGCCGTGGCCTTGTTGAGTTTCAGCTGATGGCCCTGCCCGTCATGGGTCAGCAGCGTGGCGTCAGCGGCCACGGCGAAGCGGTTGACCGGATCGAAGCTCGTATTGATGCCCAGACCCGGCAGGGTTTCCAGCACCGGCTGGTCAGGGATCACCCAATCCGTACCATTCCAGATGCGCAGGTCGCTGCCCTCTGCGGCCAGCCAGCCCGGTCGCGGGGCCACAAACACCCAGCCCCCGGTCAGCCATGCCGCCAGCAGGTTGCTCTGACCATCCCATGCGCCAGAGGGCGCAGATCCCAGCGCCCAGATCTGCCCCGCTTGGGGCTGGGCGGGCGGGGTGGTCGCGCCGAACCCCTCGACCGTCAGTTGCACCAGCAGATCCAGCCGCGCCAGCGCCTCGTTATGGGTGACATGTTTCTGCGCCTGAGCAGGCAACAGAAAAGGCAGGGACAGCCGCGCAGAGCTATCGGACATGGGGGCCTCCGGGGCGGGAATGACAGGTTGCGCAAACTTTAGCCCGCCCCTCTCAATACCCCCCTAATGCAGCGTGCGCCCCGTCTCAGAGCCGCCGCGCGAAGGCCGTAAGCACATAGCGCAGGAAGCACAGCAGGCGGCGCGGCCCGCCCAGCCCCTGCTGGCCGAGGATCTCCCAGACCGCGCGGGCGGCGCGGCGCTTGTTGGCCGAGGCCGAGCCGGGATGCACCCGGTATTCGGCCAGCACATCCGGCAGACCCTGCGCCACCACCCCCTCGCGCAGGAGCATCAGCCAGAAGGCGTAATCCTCATGCATGTCGCGCGCGGGCATGCGGGCCTGCGGAAACCGCGCGCGCCGCCAGGCCCCGGTCAGCGCGCCGATCGGATTGCCGGCCAGCGCATCAGCCAAAGCCACGCGGGCGGGTGCCATGACCGTGCCCAGCACCCGCCCCCGATGATCCACGCGCCGATAGCTGCCAAAGACGATATCGGCCCCTTGCGCAAAGACTGCGCGCTGCGCGGCCAGCTTGCCCGGCAGCCAGCGGTCATCGGCATCCAGAAGCGCGACATACGCGCCCCGCGCCGCCGCGATCCCCAGATTGCGGCTGGCGGCCACCCCGCGCGCGCGCTCCTGCGCCGCGTCATGGATCACGCGCAGCCGCGGATCGCGTGCGGCGGCCGCCATGGCGATGGCGAGCGAGCCATCACGCGAGGCATCATCGATCAGCAGCGCCTCCCAGTCGGCTTCACTCTGGGCTGCCAGCGAGGCGAGTGTCTCGGGCAGGGTCGCTTCCGCATCATGGAAGGGGATGATGACCGAAAACAGCGGCATGAGGCGATCAGGGGCGGGTCGGGGGCGTCTCGGCCAGCCGGGCGCGCAGCAGATCGAGAAACGGCGCGCGATAGTCGGGATGGGCCAGCGCGTGATCGACAATCGCGCTCAGATAGCCGAATTTCGCACCGCAATCATAGCGCTTTGACGGATTGGTCAGGGCCGCGACCTTGCCTGCGCGGGCCAGCTCGTCAATGGCATCGGCAAGCTGGATCTCGCCCCCCGCACCGGGCTTGAGCCTGCGCAGCACCGCGAACACCTCGGGCGTGAACACATAGCGCCCGAAAGAGGCCAGCGTGGACGGAGCCTGATCGCGGGGCGGCTTCTCGACCAGCCCTTCGACTGCGATCAGCCCGTCCGCGCCCGTGGCTCCGGGGCGCAGGATGCCGTAATTCGACACCTCATCGGGCGCGACCTCGGACACGGACAGCAAGGCTTGCGGCTTGCGGGCAAAGGCCGCGACCAGCGCCGCCGTGGGCAGGCTGTCGCCTTGCATCAGATCATCGGCCAGCAGCACGGCGAAAGGATTGTCGCCCACCGCAGGCGCCGCACAGAGCACCGCATGGCCCAGGCCCAAGGGTTCGGGCTGGCGCAGGAAGATGCAGGCCACGCCTTCGGGGACGATATTGCGCACCATGTCGCGGATCTCGGGCTTGCCCTTGGCGACAAGCTGGGCTTCCAGTTCCAGATTGGCATCGAAATGATCCCCCACAGCGCGCTTGTTGCGCCCGGTGACAAAGATCAGCTCGGTAATCCCGGCGGCGACCGCCTCTTCCACCGCATATTGAATGAGCGGCTTGTCGATAATGGGCAAGAGTTCCTTGGGCATCGCCTTGGTCGCGGGCAGAAAGCGCGTGCCCAGCCCCGCCACGGGAAAGACTGCCTTGGTAATCCGTGTCATCAGCAGGATCCTTGCATTCTGATCAGCATGAGGTGCTCGAAATCATACCCACTTCGCGTAAAGCCATATATGCCGGACAGCAAGGGTGTGGCAGGGTTGATCGTCCTGCGACACAAACAGGTGTTCCCCCTGCGCCAGACTATGTAAACCGGACAGGATCCCGATTCCTTCCCTGCCCCGGCGGCCAGGGTGACACAGGTTTGTCCGCATGAGCTCTCAGAATGCCCCCTGGCCGACCCCGCCCGCACCGCAAGGCGCGCATGTGCTTGTGACCGGGGGCGCAGGCTATATCGGATCGCATGCCTGCAAGCTCCTGGCCCGCGCGGGCTATCTGCCCGTCACTTTCGACAATCTCTCGACCGGCTGGGCGCGCGCGGTGAAATTCGGCCCGCTCGTTCAGGGCGATCTGCTGGACCGCGCGGCACTGGAGCGCGCTTTTGCGCAATACCAGCCTGTGGCGGTGATGCATTTCGCAGCCCTCAGCCAGATCGGCGAGGCCACGCAGGATCCCGGCCGCTACTGGCGCACCAATCTGGTCGGCGCGCTCAATCTGGTGGAAGCGATGCTTGCGCAGGGCTGCCGCGATATCGTGTTTTCCTCGACCTGCGCCACCTATGGCGATCAGGATGGCATCACGCTGGATGAGGACAGCCCGCAACAGCCGCTCAATGCCTATGGGGCCTCGAAACTGGCCATCGAGGGGCTGTTGCGCGATTTCGGGGTCAGCCACGGGCTGAATGCCGTGATCTTTCGCTATTTCAACGTGGCCGGGGCCGACCCCGAGGCCGAGATCGGCGAATGGCACCAGCCCGAGACGCATCTGATCCCGCTGATGCTTGAGGCCGTGGCGGGCACACGCAAGGCGCTGACCATCCACGGCACCGATTACCCCACGCCCGACGGCACCTGCATCCGCGATTATGTGCATGTGATGGATCTGGTCGATGCCCATATCCGCGGGCTGGACTGGCTGCGCGCAGGGCGCGGCAGCCGGGTGTTCAATCTGGGCACCGGGCACGGGTTTTCCGTGGCCGAAGTGCTGCGCGCCTGCCCGGCGGCCATCGGGCGCGAGGTGCCGCACAGGATCGGGCCGCGCCGGGCCGGCGATGCGGCGGCACTGGTCTCGGGCAGCGCGCGCGCGCAGGAGGAACTGGGCTGGCAGGCCCCGAACTCAACGCTGGAGCAGATGATTTCCGATGCCTGGCGCTGGTACCGGACCGGGGGCTATAGCGGCTGACCCCGGCGCTTCCTGCGCGGATAATCCTGTTTCGCGCCGCCCCCTGCCCTACGGCGTCATGTCCGGTAATCCTGCATTATCGGACACAATCTAATGGCAGCGAATGTCTCGCCCAAGAAGGTTCATAAACGCGGATGAAACCTCCGATTGCCGCGCCGACAAGGCCGCGATGGATGCAGAAAAACGCCGATCCGCTACCTGATCAGTTCGACATCATAAGCCGCGATGCGCATATCGGAACTCAGCAGATTCAACCCCTCGCAACGTGCTTGCGCAATCAGCATGCGGTCGAACGGATCGGAATGATGTGGCGGCAACGCCGCCGCTGTTTCCGCATGGACCCAGGATATTGGCAAGGGACGACATCCCGCATCCTGCGCGATACGGAATATCTCGTCCGGAACCTCCAGCTTGCCAAGCGCCCGTTTGATCCCGATTTCCCAGACACTGGCTGCGGAAAGATAGATCTCGCCCGCGTCGATGGCCTGTCGCTGTTCAATCGACAGGCGCGGATCGTCCAGCACAGTCCAGAGCAGAATATGCGTATCCAACAACACGCGCATTCAGGTGTCTTTGCTTTGCAGGAACATTTCCGCAACCTCGTCATCGCCCGCAAACATATCGTCGGGCAAAGTGAATGCGCCCTTCATCGCGCCAAGCAAGGGACGCCCGACAGGGCGTTCAGCCGCGATGATCCGCGCGACAGGCCGGCCATAGCGCGTCAATTCGATGGACTCACCCGCCTCTGCGCGGCGGATCAGTTCGGCAAACTGAGCTTTAGCCTCTGCGATGGCGATCCGCATGATATCCTCCATTTATGACCAGAATATAGGTCATAACGCCAAGGGAGTCTAGCATGGCAACAGGCCTTCCCGCATATGTTGCGGGCTCTGGCGCGCTCGATCGACTGGTGAACGCCGCGCGCGACTATTCTATTGAAAACCTCTGCAAAGCGCGAATTGGCCCCAAAACCTGGAACACCGTTTGCGGGTTGGGCCGTTTATCAAACTTTGTTTGCATAATGATGCTTCCCGGGTGGAAGGCTTCACCAAGCCCTCGGCTTACAGGCTATCTGATCCAGTTTTCAACCCTCAGGCCACGAACGCGGGAAAACTCGCCTGTGTTGTCAGTCACGAGGGTTGCCCCGGCGGCGCAGGCATGAGCGGCGATCAACAGATCATTCGGACCAATGGGCTTGCCGGCGGCCTCAAGATCAGCACGAATGCCGCCATATTCCGCGTCAGAAGGCACATCGAACGCCAGAACCTGCACACTATCCAATATCGCTTCGACATGCGCCGAGAGTTTCGCAGACCCTTTCCTGGCACAGCCATATCTCAGTTCTGCCGCCGTGATAATGCTCACACAGATCGCATCCGGACCAACATCGGCAATGCGCTTTGCCGCGCTGCCGCCAGGATTTCGTAGCAGATCGGAGATGATATTTGTGTCCAGCATGTAGAGGCTCAAAGGTCGATTTCCTTGGCTGGGAGAAACGTCTCGTCCACGTCAGGAAACTGGTCCTCTGGTTCGAGTGGGTCCAGCCCAGCGAGCACTTCAAGCAGGTTCTTGCGGCGCACCGGCTCGATGATAAGCCGGTTCCCGTCACGATAGATGTTCACCCGATCCCCCGGCATTTCGAAGTCTGCGGGAATGCGGACGGCCTGGCTCTTGTTGTTTCGGAAGAGCTTGGCTTCACGAGGCTGTGAACCTGACTGCGGTTGCGGCATGATCGCCCCTCCTGTTCGCATGTATATGCATGGACATATGCACAAAGATGCGAAGACTTTCAACCTTCACCATAATGCTTCCGGCTGTTCCTGAGAAAGGATCGCACCATCAAACCATGAGATCAAACACCTAGCGAGGAGGGCATTTATTCGAAGCAGAACGCGGCCATCGCGCTGGAGCATGTCGCGCGCGTGGGCGAAGGGCGGATCCGGGGGGCGGCAGAGGGCAGCGGGATCAGCGGTGACGCGATCATGGCCCGGCTGCGCGAGGGCGCGCCGAATTCCGCGCTGGAACAACAATGGCTGATGGATGATCTGCGCAGCGTGGCGGCGCATCAAGGGTTCGATCTCTCAAAACAGGGGGATCTCGAGCGCGCGCTGGAAGAGGTGGACCGTGTGCATGACCGCATCGGCGAGGATGTGGGCCTCGATCTGACACCTGCGCAGCGCGAGCCCATTGAGGAGAAGACGTCCCGCTATATTCAGGATGCCATCGCGGATATGAGGCGCGAGGGCTTTGACAGGGCATCGATCTCGTCGCGGTCCTTTGACATTGAGGATCAGGCCCGCGCTGAGGCCAAGGCCGAGGTGCTGGGGG
>JAFIEM010000021.1 GCA_020832555.1 Natronohydrobacter sp.
CCCAACAGGGTCTGCCGGGACAGGCGGAAATGACCCTCCATGTCGCGGGCGATGTGCTCACCATCGACGGCACACCCCATGATCTGAGCGCCGTGCCCGAAGGCGGCGAAGGCTGGCACGAGGGTGAGAGCCCCTTCCTCGGTCCGATCACCCGGCAAGGCGGTATCATCCATTGCACCATCATCGCGCGTCTGGGCGACACCGCCGCGCCCGATCAGGGCGGGCCTTGGGTGATCGAGGATGCCGAGGGCGCGATCGAGATACCCGCCGAGATGCTGCCTGTCCTGGAAGAGGAGGATGACGAATGAACCTGCTGATCAAAACCGCAGAGGACAAGGCGCAGGAAGCGCTACTGGCGCATCAGGCGGCGTTGACAGCGGCCATTGATGCGCATGTCGAAGCACAGGCGCGCGCCATGCAATACAACAGCGCCGCGCATCTGGCATCCTATGTGGCCAGCACGAAGCCGGAATGGGAGGCGGAAGCACTGGCGTTTATCGCGTGGCGCGATCAGGTCTGGGAGGCGGCATTGCAGCTGCTGGCCGGTGTGCAGTCAGGCGGTACGGTGCCCTCGATCGAGGATGTGATTTCAGGACTGCCGCTGTGGGGCGGGTAAGATGAAAAGGGACCAGTGAACGCCTATTGAAGGCCAGTTTCAGCCCCCGTTTAAGCAGGGCTATCAAAAACTCGTTTGCTGCAAATATCTCTGTCAAACAGTGCAAAATTTGCTGTCACGCCACACACAAAAAAGTTTCGCGGGCCCTTGAACGAAGTTTCTTGCCTCCCATCTATGTAAATGTTAATAACATTCACACCGCGAAGAGAGGGAAGACAACATGACAACAGCAACTGCACACCTGTCCTGGCCCCGGCGGGCAGAGACCTGGCTTGACGGTTACGGCAAGCCCGGCTGGATCGCCGCGATGGTTCTGGGATTCATCCTGTTCTGGCCCATCGGGCTGGCACTTCTGGCTTACATGATCTGGGGAAAACAGATGTTCGGAAAATCCTGCCGCTCGAAACTGCACCATGGCTCCGGCGCGATGCGCAGTTCCGGCAACAGTGCTTTTGACGCCTACAAGAGCGACATGCTCAAGCGCCTCGAAGATGAACAGGCGGCTTTCGATGCTTTCCTGACGCGCCTGCGCGAAGCGAAGGACAAATCGGAATTCGACATGTTCATGGAAGAGAATCGCCGCCGTCGCGAGACCGAGACCCGCGAAGAAGCGTGACAACCCGTTCGTCGTATCGCATGGCCGTCCTCTTCGGGGCGGCCATAATCTTGTGTGATCAGTGAAATACCCGGTTGGCAGAAAGCGGCGTCTGACCTAGGGTGACGATAGTTAAAAGAGGATCAGGACGCCCGATCATGGCCAGATCCCAATTTGGGGTGCAGACGCAGTTTTCCCGACCCGTGCGCCAGATCGTAATGATGCTGGTTGTGCTTGTGCTTGTGACCGTGGGCACATGGTTTGCCCTGCCACGGGTTGCAGGCATCTTCCTTGCGAATATCTGGCTGAACGGTTTCATCTTTCTGGTTTTCGTGCTGGGGGTTTTCGCGACCTTCTGGCAGGTGATCCAGCTCAATCGTTCGATCATCTGGATCGAAGGTTTTGCTGCCGACCGCGCAGGCCATGAAGCGACCATCCCCCCGGCGCTTCTTCTGCCACTCGCAGCACTTTTGCGCGGGCGCGGGCGCGGCAGCAAGATCAGTTCCAGTTCCGCCAGTTCCATTCTGGACTCCGTCGCAACGCGGCTGGACGAATTGCGCGACATCACGCGCTATATCATTTCGCTGCTGATCTTTCTTGGCCTGCTCGGCACATTCTACGGGCTGGCGACGACAGTGCCCGCTGTTGTGGACACGATCCGTTCGCTCGCGCCAGAGGACAACCAGACCGGTATTCAGGTTTTTGAGAACCTGATGACCGGGCTGGAAGCGCAGCTTGGCGGCATGGGCACCGCGTTTTCCTCATCGCTTCTGGGGCTTGCGGGCTCGCTTGTGGTGGGGATGCTCGAGCTTTTCGCAGGGCATGGCCAGAACCGGTTTTACCGCCAGCTTGAAGAATGGCTCAGCTCCATCACCCGGCTGGGCGTTGCAGGCGAGACCGAAGCTGGTGGCGAGATGGGCGCGATCATTCAGGTGCTGGACGGCATGGCCGAGCAGATGGAAGCCATGCACCGTCAGCAACTAGAGGCAGATCGCGAACGCGCGCAACTGGATCAGGCGCTGGGCTATCTGGTCGATGCCATCGACAGATTGGCGGAAAGCGGTGGAATTGGCGGGGGCGATGATTCGCCTGCATCGGGCGCGGCGCTTGATCGTCTGGCGCGCGTGCAGGAAGAGTTGCTTCTGCATTTCCGCGAACATGCCGCCGAATCCGGCCCTGCGGCGCAGGCCGAAATCCGTTTGCGCCTGCGCAACATGGACAGCCAGCTTCTGCGTATCGCCGAAGAAGTCTCGGCCGGGCGTCTGGAAAGCACCACCGATCTGCGCTCGGATCTGGCCAATCTGACGCTCGCGGTGCGCCAGCTTGCGCGCACGGGGATGGGCGCGCGCCGGGACGAGGGCTAGGCCATGGCGCTGGCGCGCAAATCCGGGCAACGCCGCGATGTCTCGGGCGCGATCTGGCCGGGTTTCGTCGATGCGATGACAGCACTTCTGCTGGTGCTGATGTTCGTGCTGTCGATCTTCATGATCGTGCAATTCGTGTTGCGCGACACGATTTCGGCACAGGATACCCAACTTGAGGGGTTGAGCGCCGAAGTGGCAAGCCTCGCCAATGCGCTGGGCCTGTCGCGTGCGCGGGTCGCCTCGCTTGAAGGGCAGGTCAGCGACCTGACGGATGATCTGGACCAGTCCCGCGCCCTTGCTGCCGCCCAATTGGCGCAGATTGCAGCCCTTGATCGCGATCTTGCGGCGCGCGGGGCCGAACTTGATGCGGCTCAGGCGCGCATCACTGATTTCGAAGCGCAGGTTGCCGCCCTGATCGCAGCACGCGACACGGCAATCGCCGAAGGGCAGGCGCTTGCCGCCGATGTCGCGGCGCTCGAAGACGCGCAGGCCCGCGCACTCTCGGAACAGGAAGCGCTGCAACTGGCGCTCGCCTCCTTGCGCGATGAACTCAGCCTGGAGGCCGAAGCCGCGCGTCTGGCCGCAGCCCGCGCCGATGCGGTCGAGGCCGCACTGGCGCAAGCACAGGCCGAGGCTCTGGCGCAAGAGGCGACACTGGCGCAGCTTTCCGCAGCGCTTGCAGCGGCGCAGGATGAGGCAGCCAGCAGGGAAACCTCGCTTGCCGAGCTTGCGGCGGCGCTTGCTGAATCTGAATCGGCGCGGCGCGACCTGTCCGAGACAGATGCTACCTTGCGCGCGGAACTGGATGTCGCCGAAGCCCAGGCCCTTGCGGAAGCCGCCGCTGCCGAAGCCCTTCGCGCGCGGCTGGCCGATGCCGAGTTGCAGTTGAGCGAGGAAGAACGCCTGCGTCTGGCCGAAGCCGCCGCCACAGAGGCGCTGCGCGCACAGCTTGCCGATGTCGAGACGCAACTCTCCGAGGAAGAGCGCCGCCGACTGGCGGATGCCGCCGCTGCTGAAGCCCTGCGCGCACGGCTGGAGGATGCTGATGCAGAACTGACCGCCATGACGCTTGCGCTTGAAGAACAGCGCCGCCGCGCCGAGGAAACCCTTACGCTGCTGGCTGCAGCGCGGGCAGGGCAAGAGGAACTTGCATCCGCGCTTGAACTGGAAATCAGCGAGCGCGAACGCCTTGCCGCATTGCGCGCCCTTGCCGAATCCGCACTGGCCGAGCGGGAAGCGCAAAGCCTTGACGACCAGCGCCGACTGGAGTTGCTGAACCAGCAGGTTGCGGCCCTGCGCGGGCAGGTGGGCGGATTGCAGGATCTGCTGGGCGAGGCGCGCGCGCGCGAGGAAGCCGCCCAGACCCAGATCGAAAGCCTTGGCGCGGATCTGAACCTCGCGCTGGCCCAGCTCGCCGCCGAAGAACGCCGCCGCGCCGATCTCGAAGCGGCCGAGCGCGAGCGGCTGGAAAGCTTCCGCTCCGAATTTTTCGGCCAGTTGCGGCAGGTGCTCGAAGGTCGACAGGGCGTCGAAATCGTGGGCGACCGTTTCGTATTCTCGTCCGAGGTGCTGTTTGAACTTGGCTCTGCCGATCTGGCCGCCGAGGGGCGCGCGCAGATTGGCGATGTGGTTGCGATCCTCAATGACGTGGCCGACCGTATCCCGTCCGATATCGACTGGATCCTGCAGGTTGAGGGCCATACCGACAACCTGCCCATTGCACCGGGCGGGCGGTTTGCCGATAACTGGGCGCTTTCGCAGGCGCGCGCCTTGTCTGTCGTGCGCTACCTGACCGAAGAACGCGGCTTTCCGGCCTTCCGCCTGTCAGCGGCTGGCTTTGGCGAATACCGGCCCGTGGATCCGCGCAACACGTTCGAAGCGCGCTCAAGGAACCGGCGGATCGAGTTGAAACTGACCGAGCGCTGACAGCAAGCATTCGTTGCTCACGCGGCTGGCAAGTGCTAGCTTTTCAGGAGTTTCATTCTGGAATGTGAGCCCAAGATGGCGCGTTTTTTTCTCGGTCTTGTGATCCTGCTCGCTGCCTGCCGCATGCCGACAGAGGACAGCCCCGCCATGACCCATAGCTGCGTGACTGCGCCTTCGGGGCTTGTCGAATGCAATGAAATTCAGGCCCCTTAAGCCCGCCTGATGCGTTGGGCAATGCCGGAGCGCAAGGTCAGCGCAGTCCCGACGATAACAGCCTATCCGGCACCGGGCGACCGCGCGTTCTGGTCGCCGCCAAAGCCGATGCGCAACAGACGCCCCGGCAACGACTGACCTGCAGCATTTTTCAGAACCGCCGGACAATGCCAACGTTTTCGCCCTTCGTCAGCGCAACCACCAGCGCCCTTTACTGTGATGCTCTTGCAATACAGGCCCCAAGGCACTACGCACATCGCGTCACAACCAACGATCCGGAGATCACTGATGGCCAGACCCAAGATAGCACTGATCGGCGCAGGACAGATTGGCGGCACGCTTGCCCATCTGGCCGCCATCAAGGAACTCGGCGATGTAATCCTGTTCGACATCGCCGAAGGCACGCCGCAGGGCAAGGCGCTCGATATCGCCGAATCCGGCCCGTCCGAGGGCTTCGACGGCCGCTTCAAGGGCACCAATGACTATGCCGATATCGCCGGTGCCGATGTCTGCATCGTCACCGCAGGCGTGCCGCGCAAGCCGGGCATGAGCCGCGATGATCTTCTGGGCATCAACCTGAAAGTCATGAAATCCGTGGGCGAGGGCATTGCCGCCCATGCGCCCGATGCTTTCGTCATCTGCATCACCAACCCGCTGGATGCGATGGTCTGGGCGCTGCGCGAGTTTTCCGGCCTTCCGCATGCCAAGGTCGTCGGCATGGCGGGCGTGCTCGACTCGGCGCGCTTCCGGCATTTCCTGTCGCTCGAATTCAACGTCTCCATGCGCGACGTCACAGCCTTCGTGCTGGGCGGGCATGGCGATACGATGGTGCCGCTGGTGCGCTATTCGACCGTTGCAGGTATTCCGCTGCCCGATCTGGTTGATATGGGCTGGACCACCAAGGATCGGCTGGACGCGATCGTTCAGCGTACCCGCGACGGTGGCGCGGAAATCGTGGGTCTGCTGAAAACCGGGTCGGCCTTCTATGCGCCTGCCACCAGTGCCATCGAAATGGCCGAAGCCTATCTCAAGGACCAGAAGCGCCTGCTGCCCTGCGCGGCCTATTGCGATGGTGAGTTTGGCCTGAAGGGCATGTATGTCGGCGTTCCGACCATCATCGGCGCAGGCGGTATCGAAAAGGTCGTCGATATCAAGATGACCAAGGATGAACAGGCGATGTTCGACAAATCCGTGGACGCGGTGCGCGGTCTGGTCGAGGCCTGCAAGGGCATCGATTCCTCATTGGCCTAAGCCGTTCGACGACTCAATTCTGCTCAGGGCCGCGCCGAAAGGTGCGGCCTTTTTCGTCGAAGCGCCATGTTTGCGGTCACAAGTCACAGGGCCTTGAGCATGGGCCGATTTATGTGATCACACTTTTCAAAACTGTGATCACGAAGTTTCGATTTTCCGCCCATCGCCTCAATTTGCAGCAGATTATCGTTGTTTTTCGCGCTCAGTCTGCCATGCACGGGGCGCAAGATATGTCAGAAACGGGACAGGTCCATGAACATTCACGAATATCAGGCCAAGGGGCTGCTGCGCTCTTACGGGGTGCCGGTCTCGGATGGCCGCATCGTTTTCAAGGCGGAAGAGGCGAAATCGGCAGCCAGTGAAATGGACGGCCCGCTCTGGGTGGTCAAGGCACAGATCCATGCAGGCGGTCGCGGCAAGGGCAGCTTCAAGGAAGCCTCTGCCGGGGAAAAGGGCGGGGTGCGTCTGGCCAAATCCGTGGCCGAGGCCGAAGAGCACGCGAAAGCCATGCTGGGCCGCACGCTGGTCACGCATCAGACCGGTCCCGCGGGCAAGCAGGTCAACCGTATCTATATCGAAGACGGCTCGGATATCTCGCGCGAACTCTATCTCGCGCTGCTGGTGGACCGTGTATCCTCGCGTATCAGTTTCGTCTGCTCGACCGAAGGCGGCATGGATATCGAGGAAGTCGCGGCATCAACGCCCGAGAAAATCCTCTCCTTCTCCATTGACCCGGCAACCGGCATCCAGGGCTTCCACGGTCGTCGCGTAGCCTTCGCGCTGGGGCTGGAAGGCAAGCAGGTCAAGCAATGCGTCGATCTGCTGAACAAGCTCTACAAGCTCTTTGTCGAGCGTGACGCCGAAATGGTCGAGATCAACCCGCTGATCGTGACCACCGATGGCGATCTGAAATGCCTTGATGCGAAGATGGGTTTCGATTCCAACTCGCTCTACCGTCAGCCCGACATTCTGGCGCTGCGCGACGAGACCGAGGAAGACCCCAAGGAACTGGCAGCAAGCAAATACGACCTGAACTATATCGCGCTCGATGGCGAGATCGGCTGCATGGTCAATGGCGCGGGCCTTGCGATGGCCACGATGGATATCATCAAGCTCTACGGGGCCGAGCCTGCCAACTTCCTCGATGTGGGCGGCGGGGCAACCAAGGAAAAGGTGACGGAAGCCTTCAAGATCATCACCTCGGACCCGAATGTGAAGGGCATTCTGGTCAATATCTTCGGCGGCATCATGCGCTGCGACATCATCGCCGAAGGCGTGATCGCGGCCGTCAAGGAAGTCGGTCTGCAAGTGCCGCTGGTGGTGCGTCTGGAAGGCACGAATGTCGATCTGGGCAAAGACATCATCCGCAATTCGGGTCTGAACGTCATCGCGGCGGATAACCTGAAGGATGGTGCCGAGAAGATCGTGAAAGCGGTCAAGGGCTGAAGGGCGCAAGGGGCCAGTGACGTGATCGCAGCTTTCGACAGCTATGGAGTGGCCTTTGTGGGGGTGCCGAAATGCATGTCCACATCGGTCCTGCGCAGCTTCTACAAGTTGGAACACGGCACTGCCTTTGATCGCGCGGCATTCGGCGGCAATATCCACCGCTTCTACCGCCAGCGTGTTGCGGACCGGATTGCGAGCATCGAGCCGCCCGATCTGGCAGGGCTGGCGGGGCTGTGGATCTTCACGATCATCCGCAACCCGATCCGCCGTCTGCTCTCGGTCTATACCAACCGAGTGTGCGATCACCGCGACATCGCCAAGGCGCTGGAAAAGGCGCCCGACGCGACGCTCGATCCGATGCCCTCGGCGGATGCCTTCTTCCGTGACCTGCCGCGTTACCGCGCGCAGGTGCCCTCGATCAAGCATCACACGGACAATTTCGCGCAATTCCTTGGCCCTGATCTGGCACGCTTTGACGCCGTGTACCGGGTCGAGGATGCAGACGCGATCCAAGACACGCTTTCGGAACGGCTGGGCCAGCCCTTCGTTCTGGAAAATGAACAACGGTCCCGCGTGGCCCTCGGTTTTGACGATCTGTCACCCGAGGCACAGGCGCAGATCGTCACCCATACACACCCCGATTTCGAGCTGCTGGCCCCGTTCTACAGCTTGGAAACCTCTTTGCGCCCCCGAACGCGCGCCTAATTCACAGGAGTTCAGACCCCAATGGCCGTTCTTGTCGATAAACATACCAAAGTCATCTGTCAGGGCTTCACCGGCTCGCAGGGCACATTCCATTCCGAACAGGCCATTGCTTATGGCACGCAGATGGTGGGCGGCGTAACCCCCGGCAAAGGTGGAAGCACGCATCTCGACCTGCCCGTTTTCAATTCGGTGCATGAAGCGAAAGCCAAAACCGAAGCCAATGCGTCCGTGATCTATGTCCCGCCGCCCTTCGCTGCCGATTCCATCTTGGAAGCCATCGACGCAGAAATGGAACTGATCGTCTGCATCACCGAAGGCATCCCGGTGCTGGACATGATGAAGGTCAAGCGCGCGCTCGAAGGGTCGAAATCCATCCTCGTCGGCCCGAACTGCCCTGGCGTCATCACGCCCGACGCCTGCAAGATCGGTATCATGCCGGGCCATATCCACCGCCGCGGGTCGGTCGGCGTGGTGTCGCGTTCGGGCACGCTGACCTATGAGGCCGTCAAGCAGACGACCGATGTGGGTCTGGGTCAATCGACCTGCGTAGGTATCGGTGGCGACCCGATCAAGGGGACCGAGCATCTCGACGTGCTGGAATGGTTCCTCGCCGATGACGAAACCGAATCCATCATCATGATCGGCGAGATCGGCGGCAGCGCCGAAGAAGAAGCCGCACAATTCCTCAAGGATGAGGCCAAGCGCGGGCGCTCGAAGCCGGTCGCAGGCTTCATTGCAGGCCGCACGGCCCCTCCGGGCCGTCGCATGGGCCATGCCGGTGCGATTGTCGCAGGCGGCAAGGGCGGCGCGGATGACAAGATCGAGGCGATGAAATCCGCTGGCATCATCGTCGCCGACAGCCCCGCAGGTCTGGGCGAGGCGGTGCTGAAAGCCATCGGCAAGTAATCCGTCAACGGCGCTGGGAGGGCCGGACATGACTTTCGTGGATGCAGTGAAAAGCGGCTTCCGGAACGCCCTGAAATTTTCAGGGCGTTCACGGCGGCCTGACTACTGGTGGTTCTTCCTGTTTGTCTTTGCCGGGGCCTTCGTGCTCAGTGTCATTGATGCATTGATCTTCGCCGAAGGCCGCGTGATCCTTGCGCGGGTCTTCCAGATCGTCGTGTTCGTGCCCTTCCTTGCGGTCGCCTGGCGGCGCTTGCAGGACACCGGCAAGCCCGGTTGGTGGGTGCTGATCCCCTCTGCCATTGTCACGATCAGCGCGATCGTGGCCGGCTCGATCAGTCGTCAGGTGATGGCAGGTCTGACCGATAGCGGGGTGCCATCCACGGTGCTCAGCGCGCAATCCGGGGTGCTTGTCATCCTCTCTCTGGCACAGGTCATCGCGGGGATCCTGATCATCTGGTGGATGACCCGGCCCAGTCAGAAAGGGGCCAATGCCTATGGTCCCGAACCGCGCGTGCGCGGCAAATAAGACACTCCAGTTTCTCTCTGTCACAGAGGTGCCAAAATGAATGATCACAGCCCAGGCCCGCTTCAGGGCGAAACCTTCCTCGAAGGGCAGAACACGGCTTATGTCGAAGCGCTGCAGGCACGCCATGCGCAAGACCCGACCTCCGTCGATGAGGTCTGGTCAGAGTATTTCCGTGCATTGGGCGAAGGGGCGCAGGACGCCGCCCGCGCGGCACAGGGGCCCAGCTGGGCACGGCGCGACTGGCCGCCGCAGCCCACCGATGAGCTGACCTCGGCGTTGACGAGCGAATGGCCCGCCGCGCCCGCCGCCGAGAAAAAGGCCGCAGGCGAAAAGATCGCCGCCAAGGCCGCCGAGAAAGGCATTTCGCTGTCGGATTCGCAGGTTCGCGCTGCGGTGATCGACAGCCTCCGCGCACTGATGATCATTCGTGCCTATCGCATCCGGGGCCATCTGGTCGCCGATCTGGACCCGCTGGGCATGCGCAAGGAAGAGCCGCATCCAGAACTTGACCCGCGCTCCTATGGCTTCACCGAAGCCGATATGGACCGGCCAATTTTCATTGATAACGTGTTGGGTCTGGAAGTGGCCAGCCTGCGCCAGATCATCGACATCCTGCAACGCACCTATTGCGGCACATTCGCGCTGCAATTCATGCATATTTCCGACCCTGAACAGGTAACCTGGCTGAAAGAGCGCATCGAGGGGCTGGGCAAGGAGATCCAGTTCACCAAGCAGGGCCGGCGCGCGATCCTGAACAAGCTGGTCGAGGCCGAGGGTTTCGAGAAATTCCTGCATGTCAAATACATGGGCACCAAGCGCTTCGGCCTTGATGGCGGCGAGGCGCTGATCCCGGCGATGGAACAGATCATCAAGCGCGGTGGCGCGCTGGGGCTGAAGGAAATCGCCATCGGCATGCCGCATCGTGGCCGCCTGTCGGTGCTTGCGAATGTGATGGGCAAACCCTACCGCGCGATTTTCAACGAGTTTCAGGGCGGCAGCTTCAAACCCGAAGATGTCGATGGTTCGGGCGATGTGAAATATCACCTTGGCGCATCCTCTGACCGCGAGTTCGATGGCAACAAGGTGCACCTTTCGCTGACCGCGAACCCCTCGCATCTGGAAGCGGTCAATCCGGTGGTTCTGGGCAAGGTGCGTGCGAAGCAGGACCAGATGCACGACAGCGAACGCCGTCAGGTCATGGCCGTGCTGCTGCACGGGGACGCGGCTTTCGCAGGTCAGGGTGTTGTGGCCGAGGGGCTTGGCCTGTCAGGTCTGCGCGGGCATCGCACGGGTGGCACGATGCATATCATCGTCAACAACCAGATCGGCTTCACGACTGCGCCGCATTTCTCGCGCTCCTCGCCCTATCCGACGGATATCGCGCTGATGGTCGAAGCGCCGATCTTCCATGTGAATGGCGATGACCCGGAAGCGGTTGTGCATGCCGCGCGTGTGGCGACCGAATTCCGGCAGAAATTCCTCAAAGATGTCGTGCTCGACATCTTCTGCTACCGTCGTTTCGGCCATAACGAAGGCGACGAGCCGATGTTCACCAATCCGGCGATGTATACCCGGATCAAGAAACACAAGTCGACGCTGCAACTCTATACCGAACGGCTGGTCGCGGATGGGCTGATCCCCGAGGGCGAAATCGAGGATCTGAAAGCCGCGTTTCAGGCATTCCTGAATGACGAGTTCGAAGCTGGCAAGGCCTATAAGCCCAACAAGGCCGACTGGCTGGACGGGCGCTGGTCACATCTGAATCGCGAAGGAGAGGAATACCAGCGCGGCGAGACATGGATCGCCAAAGAGACGATGCAGAATGTCGGCGCAGCGCTGACGCGCGTCCCCGAAGGCTTCAACATCCACAAGACCGTCGCGCGCCAGCTCGAGGCCAAGAAAGCCATGTTTGAGAGCGGCAAGGGCTTTGACTGGGCGACGGCCGAAGCATTGGCTTTCGGTTCGCTCACGACCGAGGGCTATCCGGTCCGTCTTGCCGGACAGGATTCGACCCGTGGCACCTTTTCGCAGCGCCATTCTGCCTTCATCGACCAGCAGACCGAGGACCGCTATTACCCCTTGAACAACATCAAGGAAGGTCAGGCGCGCTACGAGGTCATTGACTCGATGCTGTCCGAATACGCGGTGCTGGGTTTCGAATATGGCTATTCTTTGGCCGAACCCAATGCGCTGGTGATGTGGGAAGCGCAGTTTGGTGATTTCGCCAATGGCGCGCAGATCATGTTCGACCAGTTCATCTCGTCCGGCGAAAGCAAATGGTTGCGCATGTCGGGGCTTGTGATGCTCTTGCCGCACGGGTTTGAGGGCCAAGGGCCGGAACACTCCTCTGCGCGTCTGGAACGTTTCCTGCAAGGCTGTGCACAGGACAACTGGATCGTCGCCAACTGCTCGACGCCGGCAAACTATTTCCACATCCTGCGCCGTCAGATCCATCGCAGCTTCCGCAAGCCGCTGGTGCTGATGACCCCGAAATCACTGCTGCGCCACAAGCTCTGCATTTCCGAGGCCGAGGATTTCCTTGAAGGCTCCAGCTTCCACCGGGTGCTATGGGACGATGCACAGAAGGGCAACAGCGATACGCAACTGGTCTCGGATGACAAGATCCGTCGCGTGGTCATGTGCTCCGGCAAGGTCTATTATGACCTTCTGGAGGAGCGCGACGCTCGCGGAATCGAGGATTTCTACTTGCTGCGGGTCGAACAGTTCTATCCTTTCCCGGCCATGGCGCTGCTGAAGGAACTGGAGCGCTTCGCGAATGCAGAAGTGATCTGGTGTCAGGAAGAGCCCAAAAACCAGGGCGCCTGGTCCTTCATCGAACCCAATATCGAATGGGTCCTGAACCGGCTGAACGGGGTGAGCAAGCGACCGCGCTATGTCGGTCGCGCGGCTGCCGCATCTGTCGCCACCGGGCTGGCCAGCCAGCATAAAGCACAACAAGAGGCGCTCGTGAACGAAGCGCTGATAATCGAGGGATAACAAGCACATGTCCACCGAAGTTCGAGTCCCAACCCTGGGTGAAAGCGTCTCGGAAGCCACCGTCGCCACATGGTTCAAGAAGCCCGGTGATGCGGTCGCGGTCGATGAAATGCTCTGCGAATTGGAAACCGACAAGGTGACGGTCGAAGTGCCGTCGCCGATGGCAGGCACTCTGACCGAAATCCTTGCCGATGAGGGCAGCACGGTCGCGGCAGGCGGCTTGCTGGCGATGATCAGCGAGGGCGGTGCAGCCGCGACCCCGGCTCCTGCGAAAGCCGCAGAGCCCGCGCCCGCGCCCGCCGAGGGCTCCGGCACACGCGATACCGAAGACGCTCCCTCGGCCAAGAAGCTGATGGCCGAGAAGGGCCTTTCACCCGATCAGGTGACAGGCACCGGGCGCGACGGGCGCATCATGAAGGAAGATGTGCAAAAGGCCGCGTCGGCCCCGGCGGCTGCCCCGACTGTGCCCGCCCCGGCAGCCCAACAAGCCCCGCGCGGCCCTGTTTCGGCGGATGACGCCTCGCGCGAAGAGCGCGTCAAGATGACCCGCCTGCGCCAGACCATCGCGCGCCGCCTGAAGGAAGCGCAGAACACCGCCGCCATGCTGACCACCTATAATGAGGCGGATATGGGCGGCATCATGGAGCTGCGCAACGAATACAAGGACGCCTTCGAGAAGAAGCACGGCGTGAAGATGGGCTTCATGTCCTTCTTCGTGAAGGCCTGCTGCCATGCGCTGATGGAAGTGCCCGAGGTCAATGCCGAGATCGATGGCACGGATGTCGTCTACAAGAACTACGTCCATATGGGCGTCGCGGTGGGCACGCCCTCGGGCCTTGTCGTGCCGGTCCTGCGCGACGCGCATACGATGGGTTTTGCCGAGATCGAAAAGCGGATCGGCGATTTCGGCAAGCGCGCGCGTGACGGCAAGCTGTCGATGGACGAAATGGCAGGCGGCAGCTTCACCATCTCGAATGGCGGTGTTTATGGCTCGCTGATGTCTTCGCCCATCCTGAACCCGCCGCAATCGGGCATTCTGGGGATGCACAAGATCCAGGAGCGCCCGATGGTCGTGAAAGGTCAGATCGTCGCGCGCCCGATGATGTATCTGGCGCTGAGCTATGATCACCGCATCGTGGATGGCAAAGGCGCCGTGACCTTCCTTGTGCGCGTCAAGGAAGCGCTGGAAGACCCGCGGCGTCTGCTGATGGATTTGTAAGACGAGCTGCCCAAGGGTGCGTGCATAGCACGCACCCTACGATTCCGTCCGGCCAGAAACTCGAGGGAAAGGCTCCCATGACCCCCGAACTCACTGCCCTCACTCTCGCCGCCCTCCTGCAAGCCGTGCAGTTCATCCTATACGCCATCCCGGCCAATCTCGAACTCGGCACGCGCTACACGGGCGGCAGCCGTGACTATGCCCCTGATAAACCCATGTCCAAGCGCACCGCCCGCCTTGGCCGCGCGCTGGAAAACCATTTCGAGGGGCTGATCCTTTTCGGCATCGCTGCCACCGTGATCAGCGTCTCGGGCCAGTCCAGCGCCCTGACTGCGGTTTGTGCCTATACCTATCTGGCCGCTCGCGTCCTCTACATCCCAGCCTATGCCTACGGCCTGAACCCCTGGCGCTCGCTGATCTGGTTCGTGGGCTTTTTGTCCACTTTGACCATACTCTTGGTTGCACTCTTCTGATGCGCCTTTCATTCTTGTCCAAATATCCTCGGGGGGGCGGGCCATTGGCCCGACGGGGGCAGACAGCCCCCGACTTCTCCGCTCGAAAACAGGAGACACCCTATGTCCTATGATCTGATCGTCATTGGCGCCGGTCCCGGCGGCTATGTCTGCGCCATCCGTGCGGCCCAACTCGGGCTGAAAGTGGCCTGTGTCGAAGGCCGCGAGACGCTGGGCGGCACCTGCCTGAACGTCGGCTGCATTCCGTCCAAGGCGCTTTTGCACGCCACGCATCAATTGCACGAGGCTGAGCATAATTTCGACGCCATGGGCCTGACCGGGGCCAAGCCCAAGGTCGATTGGAAGAAGATGCTTGGCTACAAATCCGACGTGATCGGCCAGAACACCAAAGGCATCGAGTTCCTGTTCAAGAAGAACAAGGTGGACTGGATCAAAGGCTGGGCCTCGATCCCTGCACCGGGCAAGGTACAGGTCGGCGAGCAGACCTATGAGGCGAAAAAAATCGTCATCGCTTCGGGATCAGAGTCGAGCCCCCTGAACGGGGTCGAAGTCGATGAAACCACCATTGTTACCTCGACCGGCGCGCTGGAACTGGGCAAGATCCCGAAGAAACTGATCGTGATCGGCGCAGGCGTGATCGGGCTGGAAATGGGCTCTGTCTATGCCCGTCTGGGGGCCGAAGTGACGGTTGTCGAATATCTCGACCGCATCAACCCCGGCAATGATGGCGAAGTGGCCAAGACCTTCCAGCGCATGCTGACCAAGCAGGGCATGAAATTCATACTTGGGGCTGCCGTGCAATCCGCGAGCGCGTCCAAGGGCAAGGCCAAAGTCACCTACAAGCTGCGCAAGGATGACAGTGAACACACGCTGGACGCAGACACAGTGCTTCTGGCTACAGGCCGCCGCCCCTTCACTGCCGGTCTGGGGCTGGATGCACTTGGCGTCGAGATGACCCCGCGCGGTCAGATCGCGACCGACAAGCATTACAAGACCAGCGTGGACGGGATCTATGCCATCGGTGACGCCATCGAAGGCCCCATGCTCGCGCATAAGGCCGAGGATGAGGGCATGGCGGTTGCCGAAATCCTCGCCGGTCAGGCAGGTCATGTGAATTACGGTGTCATTCCGGGCGTGATCTACACCTGGCCCGAGGTCGCCTCGGTGGGCGAGACCGAGGAAAGCCTGAACGAGCAAGGCCGCGCCTACAAGGTCGGCAAGTTCAGCTTCATGGGCAATGGCCGCGCGAAAGCCAACTTCGCGGGCGACGGGTTTGTGAAGATCCTTGCGGACAAGGCCACGGACCGCATCCTTGGTGCGCATATCATCGGTCCCTATGCAGGAGATCTGATCCACGAGGTCTGTGTCGCGATGGAGTTTGGTGCTGCGGCGGAAGATCTGGCGCGCACCTGTCACGCGCACCCGACCTATTCCGAGGCCGTGCGCGAGGCTGCCCTTGCCTGCGGCGATGGGGCCATTCACGCCTGAACACTAAACGCGGCGCGCTGCACTGGCGCGTCGCGGTACTTTCAGAAATTCGACATTTCGCGCGCGAAACATCGTAAATCAGAGGCTCATGATGACACTTTCTCTCGATCACGCCCGCACCATCATTGCAGCCACCCGCGCAAAAGGGCGCGAGATGGGGCTCAAGCCCCTCTCGGTCGTGGTGCTCGATGCTGGCGGGCATGTGCTGGCCTTCGAGCGCGAGGACGGGGCCGCGCCGGGCCGTTTCGCCATCGCGCATGGCAAGGCATATGGCGCGGTGATGCTGGGCATGGCGGGACGCGCGCAAATGGCGCGCGCCGAAGCACAGGCCTATTTCATGGCGGCGGTGAATGGCGTCTATGGCGGGCAGGTGGTTCCGGTTCCGGGCGGAGTCCTGCTGCGCGAGGAGGGCCAGGTGATCGGCGCTGTCGGCGTGACGGGCGACACCTCGGACAATGACGCCGAAGCCGCCCTAGCAGGGATCACTGCGGCCGGGCTGACGGGCGAGGCGTAGGCACATCGTCCGACCCCGCAGCGCCGCTGATCAGCGTTGCGGGGCCTCATGCGGGTCAAAGCCCGCCATCACCACTTCGCGCGTGCGGCAATCGTCGCACATGGTCAGAAGCGCGCGCCGCTGCGCGCCCGCCTCGCCGCTGAACATCCAATGCCCGTCAAGCTTCGCCATCACCCGCGCGATGCTGGACCGCGTGCCGAACAGCTTGCCGCAGGACGTGCAGGCGAAAGGCACTTCTTCCTTCAGCACACGCTTCGGGGCAGCCCATGCATTCAGGTCGATCTGCGGCGCAATGGTGATCGCTTTCTCGGGGCAGGTCGCTTCGCAAATCCCGCATTGCACGCAGGCGCTTTCGGTAAAGCGCAGCATCGGCTTGTCGGGATTGTCCGACAGTGCGCCCGCCGGGCATGCGCCCACGCAGGACAGGCACAGCGTGCAGGCGTCCAGATCAAGATTGACCGTCCCGAAAGGCGCGCCTTTCGGCAGGGGCAGCGCTTTGGTCGGGGCAGGCGCTGTGCGGATCATCTCTTCCACCGCCACCAGCAAAAGCCCGCGCTTGTCCTCGGGGGGCAGGAAGCTCGCGCGGTTCGGGCGCGGTTTTGCGGCAGGATGCCAGAGCGCGGCCTCCAGTGCCTCGGGATCGTCGGACTGGATCAGCGCGCAGGCATCGCCATAGCCCGTGGCCGCGCTGATCGCCTGCATCAGATCAAGACTTGTCACCAGCCCGTCCAGATCATGCGCCGGGCGCGCTTTCGCCAGCACCCGCACAGCGCCCGCGCCATAGGCCAGCGCGGTCGCCATGATCTCTGGCCCGATCTGGGTCGGTTCATTCACCTGCACCGGGATCACATGCGCGGGCAGCCCCCGCCCGAAGCGCGCGCTCGCGTCGATCAGCGCCGCCCCATGATCGCCGTCATGGAACAGGATCACCGGGGCGTCCTTCGCGCCTGCGTCAAACCACGCGCGCAAGCCCGCGCGCAACCGCGCTGCGATATTCTCGACCACGGGCAGGGCATAGGATGCCGCCCCCGTCGGGCAGGCCGCCGCGCATTGCCCGCAGCCCGCGCAGATATAGGGATCAATCGCGACCGTATCGCCTGCGGAGGTGATCGCGCCAGTAGGGCACAGGTTCAGGCAGCGCGTGCAGCCCGTCAGCGTGTTGCGCGAATGGGCGCAAAGCTCGGGTGCGAAGTTGATGAATTTCGGCTTGTCGAAGGTGCCGGTCATCTGGCTTGCGTCCCGCACCAGTTGCGCCACCGCGACCGGATCGCGCGGATCGGCGCGGAAATAGCCGGGACGACCCTCGACAAACAAGGGTCGCGCGCCTGTCAGGTCGATCACCAGATCGCAGCGCGACACCGCGCCGTCGCGGCCCGCGTCAAACTCCAGTTTCGTGCGCGAGGAGGGGGCAGGGGCCGCGTAGGCATCGACCACCATCTCGAACGCGCCCAGATGTCCGCTGCCCTTGCGGATGCGCCCTTGCAGCACAGGCCATGTCGTCTGGCGCGGGGGCGGGAGATCCGCGCCGGGAAGCACCAGAACAGTGATATCAAGGCTTTCGGACAGTTTCTCTGCCACATCCAACGCCACCTGATCGCGACCAAGGATCAGGGCCACGCCGCCACTGTCCATGCTGATGATCTCGAAATCCGATGCCGCAGTTTCCGCCATCGCCAGAAGCGCGGCCATTTTGGGCGCGGCGCGCTTGCCATCCTCGGACCAGCCCGCTGTCTCGCGGATATTGGCGAAACGCAACGCGCCCGCATAGCCCGCATCCTCGGCGACTTCCGCAAAAAGCGGCGCTTCCTGCGTGCAGGCCACAGTGATTTCGGCAAATTCGCCAAGGGCTGCACGGAAATGGTCAAGCTGGGCGCGGCAAAGCTGGCTTGCAGGGCGGTCGCCGCTGCCCAGTCGGGGGGCGTCCAATGTCATCGTGTCTTCGCAGGTGCAGATCAGGCGGGTCTTTGTGTCTGGCATGGGGCTTTTCTCTGACCTCTGGCGGGACTAGTTTAGTGCGATATAATCTGCAACCGATATCAAGTGTAGCGCCAGAGGATAAGGAAATGCAGGAGAATGCATGGAGATTCTGACAGTCCATCAGACCGCGATCCCCTTGCCGCCCCCCTACACGTTGCACCGGCTGGACAGCGGCGATGCCTTGGCAGAGGCCATGCGTCTCGCCCCCAGCTATGGCGCGGGCACCTTGGTCCTGCGTCAGGTTCAGGGGCTTTTGTCCTTCGCGGTCGTGCTGGAACCCGAGCAACCCCTGCGCGAAGCGCAGATGGCTTTCGCCTTGGGCATGGTCGCACTGGGCGATGCGCTGGCCGCCCATTGCCCGCCGGAACGGTCGGTGCGGCTGGTCTGGCCGGATGAAATCCGCTTCGACAAGGCGCGGCTGGGCGGTGGGCGTTTTGTTGTGGCCCCCGGCGCCGGACCTGACGATGTGCCCGATTGGCTGGTTTTCGGGGCAGAACTGATTGCGGATCGCGACCATATCGACGAACCGGGGCGTTTTCCGGACTCGACTTCGCTGAAAGAGGAAGCCTTTGACCCGCCCGAAGATATCCTCTCGACCTTTGCCAGCTACATGATGCTTTATTTCGACCGCTGGGCGCATGACGGGATCGAGGCGGTGACCAACCGCTATCTGATGCGCATCGACCCGCCGCTCTTGCGCGGTGTGCGGCGGATCGAAGGGGATCGGCTGGTGGAATTCACCCCTGCGGGCGGAGGCAAACGCTCGGCCCCGCTTCTGGAAGCCTTGGGCAGCACTGGCTGGCGCGACGCAAAAGGGCCGGTCTTGTGATCCGCCTGCCGCGCACGATCCGGCTGGACCCGTCCGACAAGGTGGTGTTCGCGCAGGCGGCGGAACCCGGTGAATGGGCCGTGGTCGGCACTTTCCTGTTCTGGGGGCGCAGCCCGGAGGGGCTGTCGCGCAAGGAACAGATCGCCTTCCGCTCGGGGTTTCTGGGGGTCGAGAGTTTCGGCTTTTCCACGCTTGTCACAGTGCAAGAGGCGCGGCCCGAGGAACGCGCGGCACTGGTGGACGCGCTCGCGAAGCAACTGGTCACGCATCTGGGCGCGCCCTCGCTGGACGCAGCCTGCCCCGCAGCGGAAGAAGAGGTCGCTCTGGCCGAAAGCCTCTGCGCGGGTCATGCGCTGAATACCCTGATCGCGCTGCATCGCAAGCATGAGGATGGCGCGATCCGCGAACAGTTCCGCACGCTCAAGCCGCGCGATGAAACCGCGTTTTCGGGCAGCCATCTGCAAGGCCATGACCGCGCCTTTCACTTCATCGAGGAAGAGGTCGAGGATCATGTGGATATCTTCAGCCTGAGGGGGAGCGACTGATGCCAGAGTTCTGGGTGGCCTCTGGCCATCACCTCACGCGGCTGAACCCGCAAGGCCGGATGCTGGTCACGGATGAGTTGATCCTCGCCTGGCTGGCACGTCCGGAAGTGCTGCCGCCTGCGGATGCCTGCAACGCCGAGCGCAGCCTGCATAAGCGCCTGATGCAGACCCCGCGCGCCAAAGTCTCCGAATTGGAACTGACCGCGCTAAAAGACGCTGATGCGCAGGAAAACTGGCGCTTCCTGCTGGGCCTGCGCGACCGGCTGATCGCGGCGGGCACCATTGAAGAAGGGTACGCCCGGATCGTGGCCGAGGGGGTGAGCCTGCCGCAGGTCTTCATGTCCCAGCTTGTGCAACTGATCCTGCGCAATGCGCTTGATGGGTGCGACAGCCCCCAGACCCTGCGCGCGGCTGAATGTTTCTTCCGCCCGCAGCGCAGCCATATCAAGGATGACAAACTGCTGCTGGCGGATGAGGAACTGGTCACGCTTTATGAGCAGGAAATGCACGCCTCGCCGCTGACGGCGATGTTTTCGGGCGGCGTGAACAGTCTGGATGTGCTGGGCGGCGGCAATGACTGGACCTATTGGAGCCGCTCTGACGCGCATACGATGGTCCTGAATTTCGGCGGCGACCCGGAAGCCCGGCGCGGCATGGCCGATGCCATCGCCGCTTTCCTGCGGCATATGTTGGGTCTGGACTGCACGGTCACGCCGGAAACCCGCGCCGATGACATTGACCTGCGCTGGTTCATCGGGCTGGACCCTGCTGGCACGGCGATCGGCAATGCGCTCTGGCATGGCAAGCCCATGCCTTCGACACTGGTGGGGCTGTTCCGGCTGGAAAGCGACGATGCCCGCATCCGCCCGGACTTGCGCGGCCAGCCCATCTGGCTGATCCTTGGGCTGGGGGCAGATGGCGCGGTCCGCATGAAGCCGCAAAACCTGCTGACAGGTCTGCCGCTGGCGGAACCTGTCCTGAACTGAAAAGGGGAGAGCCATGCCCGAGAAAACTCTGCGAGTCGGTGTACTGGCGATCCGCCGTCCCCCGGTCACGAAATGGGGGGCAGGGGAGCTGCGCGCTTCTGGCGTGCTGCCGCAGGAACCAGAGGCAGCGCCGAATACGCTTCTGGCGACGGACAGCGGCGTGGAGACCTGGTATCTGGGCGCACGCGATCTGGTGCTGTATTCGGGCGATACCAGCCATCATCGCGACAACCTGACCTCTGGCCGCCCGTCGATCTGGGTGGCGCTGCGCGGGCATGATCCGGCAAAGGTACAGATCATCAATGTGACTGCGGACCCCTATGAGGGCGAAGGCTATGCCTCTGACCTCGATCTGAAGGTCGAAGCCGTGCCGATGCCAGAGCCGATCCGCGCGACTGTGGCGGCGTTCATCGACGCCCATCATGTCGAGATGCCCTTCAAGAAACGCAAGCGCCTGCCGGTCGATCCCAATGCCATGGTCGCGCGCGCCCCGCGTGTGCTGGCGGAAGCCGACAAATGGGTGAACAACCCGCGCAAGAGGTAAGCCATGGCCCAGCCCCCTGATGACGAATCCTTCCTTGCGCGCTGGTCGAAACGCAAGCGGGCCGAGGCGGTGGAACCTGCGCCCGAACCCGCCCCGGAGCCGCCCGCGCCGCCGGAAGTGGATGATTCGATTTCCGAGGAAGAACTCGCCGCGCTGCCCGCGCTTGAGGACTTCACCCCGCACACCGATATCCGCCCGTTCCTGCGCAAGGGCGTTCCGAATACGCTGCGCAATGCGGCCCTGCGCAAGATCTGGCTTCTGACCCCGGCGATCCGCGACCACAAGGACCCGGCGGTGGATTACGCCTGGGACTGGAATACGCCCGGCGGTGTGCCTGGTGACGGGGCAGCACCGACGCCTGAACGCGCGGCGCAGATGCTGCGGGATCTGATCACGCCTCGCCGCAGTGCAGAAGATGAAATGACGCTGGAAACACGCGAGAATATGCCGCCGGAACTGGCCGCAGAGGCAGAGCGTGCCGCAGTGCAAAATCCGCCATCTGACGCCACAGATCAGACCGTCGCGCCCCTTTCCGAGGAGTCTGCAACTGTCAAAGCTGTGACCAGTAAAACCAAAGAAAATCAGTCAACTAATGAGCCTGACACCCCGCGCAGGCGACATGGCGGCGCATTGCCGTCTTAGACTTTGGTCGTAGAAATACGGCGCTGAAAATCGACACGGAGTGACTGGACAGGCTGTCTTGCCGGGGTTACATTTTGCATACTGTTGCATATCTTTGCAGACAGCGCGAACAGGACTTTGACAGCGATGACAGATAGCCAGCCCCGGACCGGGCCAGCAATCGATCCGATCGACGCTGCACGAAGCGAGCAGTATCGCTTTGTTGCGCGGATGTTGGCGGCCCCGCCTGAAGCCGCATTGCTTGACCAGATCGCAGCACTTAGTGGTGATGACAGCGCGATGGGGCAAGCCTTTGCTGCGCTTGCTCGTTCCGCAAAGCAAGTCGATTCCGACAAGGTCGCGCGCGAGTATTTCGAGCTTTTCGTGGGTGTCGGACGCGGCGAATTGCTGCCTTATGCCAGCTTCTATCTGACCGGCTTCCTGAACGAGCGCCCGCTGGCCGATCTGCGCAGCGATCTGGCGCAGTTGGGTGTCGCGCGCGCCGAGGGGCGGCACGAGCCCGAGGATCATATCGCGCTTTTGTTCGAAGTCATGGCCGACATGGCTGCGGGCCAAATCGCCGCCGATACGCAGACACAGGCCGCGTTTTTCGCGCGCCATATCGCGCCCTGGGCGGCGCAGTTTTTCGATGATCTGGCGGTTGCGCCAAGTGCGGATTTCTACAGACCACTGGCCGAAATTGGTCGGCTGTTGACAGATATCGAGTCGCGGGCCTTTTCGCTCGCGGCTTGACGCAAGATTGACGAAACCCGGATGCGCGGAGGGGGGCCGTGACATCCACCAACACGGGAGGGCTCTGATGGCTCAGGACAGACACACACCAATCAGCCGCCGCGCGTTCTTTGGCGTCGCGGCAACGGGAGCGGCATCGACTGTTGCAATCACGGCAGGCAGCGCCCGGCCTACTTTCGCGCAGCAGACCGGCGATGAGCGCACACGTGCCCGGTATCAGAAGACCGAGCATGTCGAGACCTTTTACCGGACCAACCGCTACTATCCACGGGGGGACAACTGATGCTTGTCAAACGCAGACATCGTGACGCGGCCACCACAGGCCGCCTGAGCCAGATGGCCGCTGGCATGGCCGCAAAGCCGCTCGATCGCCGCAGCTTCCTGCGCGCATCGGGGCTCGCGGTGGGCGGTCTGGCCGCCATCTCGACGCTCGGCGCTGGCATGACCCGGCGGGTGGAAGCGGCAGGCTTCACCGACATGAGCCAGCCCATCGAGGTCAAGACCAATATGTGCACCCATTGTTCAGTGGGCTGCACGGTCAAGGCCGAAGTGCAAAACGGCGTTTGGGTCGGTCAGGAACCCGCCTATGGCAGCCCGATCAACCGTGGCACGCATTGCGCCAAGGGCGCGTCGGTGCGCGAGCTGGTGCATGGCGACCGGCGCATCAAATACCCGATGAAGAAGGTGGGCGGTGAATGGCAACGCATCACCTGGGATCAGGCGCTGGACGAAATCGCTGAGAAAATGGGCGAGATCCGCAGCAATTCGGGCGCGGATTCGGTCTATCTGTTGGGTTCGGCCAAATTCTCGAATGAAGGCGCGTATCTGTTCCGCAAATTCGCGGCCTTCTGGGGCACGAACAACGTGGACCATCAGGCGCGTATCTGCCACTCGACCACTGTGGCCGGTGTGGCGAATACCTGGGGCTACGGTGCACAGACCAACAGCTATAATGACATCCGCAACGCCAAGACCGTGATCTTCATGGGCTCGAACGCGGCAGAGGCGCATCCCGTGTCCTTGCAGCACATCCTGGAAGGCAAGGAAACGCAGCGCGCGAATGTCATCGTGCTGGACCCACGCTTCACGCGCACGGCAGCCCATGCCACCGAATATGTCCGCTTCCGTCCGGGCACCGATATCGCGGTCATTCACGGGATGCTTTACCACATCTTCGAGAATGGCTGGGAAGACAAGGAATACATCGCTCAGCGCGTCTGGGGGATGGATCAGGTCCGCGAGGTGGTGAAGGATTACACGCCCGACGTGGTCGAGAATATCTCGGGCATCGATGGCGAGACCCTCAAGCGCGTGGCACAGCAATTCGCGCAGGAACGCCCCTCAACCTTCATCTGGTGCATGGGCGGCACGCAGCACACGGTCGGCACGGCCAATGTGCGTGCCTATAACCTGCTGCTGCTGGCCACCGGCAATGTGGGTTATGAAGGCACCGGCGCCAACATCTTCCGCGGTCATTGCAACGTGCAGGGGGCGACGGATTTCGGCCTCGATGTGGGCAACCTGCCTTGCTATTATGGGCTGGGTGCGGGCGCATGGCGGCACTGGTCGCGTGTATGGGACGTGTCGTATGAGTATTTCGTGTCCCGCTTTGACGCGGTTCCAGCGAAAGGTGGGCGCGACGCGCGCACGCCCGAGCAGAATATGGAAATCCCCGGCATCACCTCGACCCGCTGGTTTGATGCTGTCACCATCGACAGCGAGGAAATCGACCAGCAGGACAATATCAAGGCGATGATCGTCTTCGGCCACGGTGGCAACACGGTACCCCGGATGCAGGACGCGCAGCGCGGAATGGATGCGCTCGATCTGCTGGTGGTGGCTGACCCGCATCCGACGACCTTTGCCGCGCTGCACTCGCGGACGGATAACACCTATCTGCTGCCGATCTGCACGCAGTTCGAGTGCTCGGGCTCGCGCACCGCGTCCAACCGCTCGATCCAGTGGGGTGAGAAGGTGGTCGATCCGATCTTCGAGTCGGACAATGACTATGCCGTGATCTACGCCCTGTCGGAGCGTCTGGGCTTTGCCGATCAGATGTTCAAGAATTACGAGATGGTGCAGGGCAAATTCGGGATGGAACCGACCCCGGAATCCATCTTGCGCGAGATCAATCGCGGGGGCTGGTCGACGGGCTATACGGGTCAGTCGCCGGAACGCCTGAAGGCCCATATGGCCAATCAGGAGCATTTCGACCTGATCACCCTGCGCGCCAAGCCGGATGCACCGGCGGAAATTCAGGGCGATTACTACGGTCTGCCCTGGCCCTGCTGGGGGACACCGGAACTGCGCCATCCGGGGACGCATATCCTGTATAACACCAACCTGCACCCGATGGAGGGCGGCGGCGCCTTCCGTCCGCGCTTCGGGCTGGAGCGCGATGGCGAAACGCTGCTGGCCGAAGGAAGCTGGCCGCAAGGGTCCGAAATTCAGGACGGCTACCCTGAATTCACCTATGCGCTGCTGGAACAGCTTGGCTGGGAAGGTGATCTGACACCGCAGGAAATGGCGGTGATCGAGCGTATCGGCGGCGAGAATATCGGTGGTGTCAGCTGGTCCATCGACCTGTCGGGCGGTATCCAGCGTGTCGCGCTGGAACATGGCTGCGTGCCCTTCGGCAATGGCAAGGCCCGCGCGGTCGCTTGGAACCTGCCCGACCCGATCCCGGTCCACCGCGAACCGATCTATTCGTCGCGTCCTGATCTGGTGGCGGAGTATCCGACAAATGCGGATCGTCGTCAGCAGCGCATGCCCAATATCGGGGCTGTGGTTCAGGCCGACGTGGTGGAGCGTGGTGTCGCGCGCGACTTCCCGATCATCCTCACCTCTGGCCGTCTGGTCGAGTATGAGGGCGGCGGCGAGGAAACCCGTTCGAACCCGTGGCTGGCTGAACTCAAGCAGGACATGTTCGTGGAAATCAACCCCGAGGACGCGGCCGCACGCGGCATCGTCGATGGCGGTTGGGTCTGGGTGACAGGCCCCGAGGGCGGATCACGCGCCCGCGTCAAGGCGCTGGTCACAGAGCGGGTGAACAAGGGTCTGGCCTTCATGCCCTTCCACTTCGCGGGCTGGTTCCAGGGCGAAGATCAGCGGGGCAATTACCCGGCTGGCACGGACCCGATCGTTCTGGGCGAATCCGTCAATGTCATCACGACATATGGCTATGACCCGGTGACTGGCATGCATGAAGGCAAGGTCACGCTTTGCCAGATCGCAGCGGCGTAAGGGAGGAAAACAAAATGGCACGAATGAAATTCCTTTGCGACGCGGATCGCTGCATCGAATGTCAGGCCTGCGTCACGGCCTGCAAGAACGAGCATGAGGTGCCCTGGGGCATCAACCGCCGCCGGGTCGTGACCATCAATGATGGTCTGCCCGGTGAACGCTCGGTCTCGATGGCCTGCATGCATTGCACAGACGCGCCCTGCGCGGCGGTCTGCCCGGTGGCGTGTTTCTACACCACCGATGACGGGGTTGTGCTGCATAACAAGGACACCTGCATCGGCTGCGGCTATTGCAGCTACGCTTGTCCCTTCGGCGCTCCGCAATATCCGCAGACCGCCAATTTTGGCACGCGCGGCAAGATGGACAAATGCACCTATTGCTCGGGCGGACCGGAACCGGACATGTCTCAGGCCGAATATGTCAAATACGGCTCCAACCGCCTGGCCGAGGGCAAGCTGCCGCTTTGCGCCGAAATGTGCTCGACCAAGGCGCTGCTGGCAGGGGATGGCGACATCATCGCGGATATCTACCGCGAGCGGGTGGTGACGCGCGGCTATGGCTCGGGTGCCTGGGGTTGGCGGACGGCTTACGGCGAAACCGTGACAGTGTAAGGAGCAAGGCACATGACCATTCTTTCCAGACTGCTCACGGCTCTCTCGCTTGTTCTTGCGCTGTCGCTGAGCGCACCTATGGCGCAGGCTCAGGTCAACCCGACCCAAAGTTCGGTGTCGGAAGATGCGCTGTTTCAGGCCCTTGGCACCGCGCCCGTCGCGGGGCGGGTGACGATCCCTGACGCCAATGCGGGCTATCTGATCAAGCCGGAAAACAAGAGTTGGGCCGCGCTTCAGGGCCAGACATTGCACACGCTTTCAATCGTGGCCGTGGTCGGCATGATCGCGATACTGGCGCTGTTCTACCTGATCCGGGGCAAGATCCGCATCGATTCCGGCTTCTCCGGCCGCAAGATCCTGCGTTTCAACGCCATCGAGCGTTTCGCGCACTGGACCCTGGCCACGACCTTCATCATCCTCGCGCTGACCGGGCTGAACCTGATCATCGGCAAGTCCGTGATTCTGCCGCTCTTTGGCGAAGCTGCTTTTGGCACGCTCTCGACCTGGGGCAAGATCGCGCATAACTACCTGGCCTGGCCATTCATGGCGGCGCTGATCATGATCGTGCTTTTGTGGATCATCCACAATGTGCCGAACAAGCTTGATCTCGAATGGATCAAGATGGGAGGCGGTCTGTTCAAGAAAGGCGTTCACCCGCCCGCGCGCAAGTTCAATGCCGGGCAGAAGCTGATCTTCTGGTCCGTGGTTCTGGGCGGGGCCGCGCTGTCCTATACGGGGATCATGCTGCTCTTCCCGGCAGAAGCGGGCACGGCAGCGGACTGGCAATTCTACCAGACCATTCATGCCCTTGTTGCGGCTGGCCTGTCGGCCATCGTCATTGCGCATATCTATATCGGCTCGGTCGGGATGGAAGGCGCGTTTGATGCGATGGGCTCGGGCGAGGTCGATGAGAACTGGGCCAAAGAGCATCACGGGCTCTGGGTCGAGGAAGTGCAGTCCACTCAGGCGCGCAACACCGCGCAGGTGACGACACCGGCGGAATGATCGCAAGCGCGCGACAGCAAACCAGACCCGGTGCCAGAAATGGGGCCGGGTCTGTCTGAATGAAAGACGGATCACGGATGAACGGATCAGACAGCCCTTCGGATGCGGATCTGCGCGTCGTTCTTGGCAGGATTGCGCTGCCGGGAGGCGGGACGCTGGGCGCGTCCGGGCGCATTACGGGCCTGAGCGCTGCGGGCGGGCGCGTCAGCCTGTCGATCCAGATTGCCCCGGATGAGGCACAGACCTTCGCAACGGTCCGTGACGAAGCCGAGACCGCGCTGCGCGCGCTGCCCGGTGTGACATCGGTCTTTGCGGTTTTGACATCGGAACGCCCGGTGCCGCCGAAACTGACCCCTGACCACCCGGCCAAGCCGGACCCTCTGGCCGGGATCGGCCATGTTATCGCGGTTGCGTCCGGCAAGGGCGGGGTCGGCAAATCGACCACCACAGTCAACCTTGCGCTTGCGCTGCGCGCGCAGGGGTTGAGCGTGGGCATACTCGATGCAGATATCTACGGCCCCTCGCTTCCCACTTTGCTGGGGCTGCACGGCAAGCCGGGCATGGGCGCGGGGCGCAAGCTGAAACCGATGCAGGCTTACGGGCTGAAAGCCATGTCGATGGGTCTGTTGGTGGATGCCGAAACCGCGATGGTCTGGCGCGGACCGATGGTCATGTCGGCGATCACGCAGATGATGGCCGATGTGGACTGGGGCGCGCTGGATGTGCTTCTGGTCGATATGCCCCCCGGCACGGGCGACGCGCAGCTTGCGCTGGCGCAGGGCACGCGGCTTGCCGGGGCGGTGATCGTCTCGACCCCGCAGGATCTGTCGCTGATCGATGCACGGCGCGGGATTGCGATGTTTCGCAAGGTGGACGTGCCGATCCTTGGCATTATCGAGAATATGAGCCATTTCATCTGCCCCGATTGTGGTGGCAAGCACACGATTTTCGGCCAAGGCGGGGCCGAGGCTGAGGCCGCGCGCCTCTCTGTCCCCTTCCTTGGCGGTGTGCCGCTGACGATGGACTTGCGCGCGGCCTCTGACGCGGGCCAGCCTGTAACAGCGCGCGACCCGGATGGGCCGTTAGGCCGGATTTACCAGCAAATCGCCCGGACCATAATGGCCGGGCTGACCACCTTGCCACGGGCACAACGCCCCGGCCAACCCTGAGAAACAGGAGATCAGACCATGAAAGCCTTTCTTGCCGCAATCGTTTTCGCCGGGATTGTTGCCTTTGTCGCGGCAACTGTTCTGGATGGCAGCTATCAGCAACCTGCCTATTCCGCCTTCACCACCGAAGGCGCGCGGGTTGACAATCCGGGCAGCAATCTGATCGGCAACTGATCTGCATGAAGGCGTTCTGCCTTGCAGCCCTGCTGGCCCTGACCAGCCCGGCATTCGCGCAGGATCTGAGCGGTCATGGCGGGCCTGTCGGTGCGCTGGATGTGGCGGGCGATGTGCTGCTCTCGGGCAGTTTCGACACGCGCGCGATTCTGTGGGATCTGACCCATGCCAGTGCCCGCAATGTCACGCGCTTTCACGACGGCAATGTGACGGGGGTCGCGCTTCTGCCGGATGGCGGGTTTGTGACGGCAGGGCAGGACGGGCGCATCGCGCTTTGGCTGGCAGATAGCCGCATGCCGGATTTCGCCACGGAACCCGGTGTTTCGGCAATCGCGGCTCTGGCCGTCTCACCTGATGGCATGCGGGTTGCGGCGGGTTTCTGGGACGGACAGGTGCACGTGCTGGAGCGCGCTACCGGCCGGGTGCAAAGCCATCAGGCCCATAGCGACCGCGTGACAGGGCTTGGCTTCCTGCCCTCGGGCGATCTGGTCACGGTTGGCGGCGATCTGCGGCTGGTGCGTTGGGATGACGGGTTCACCCCGCTTGCGCGTGCGGAATTGCCAGACCTGCCCAATGGACTGGCGATCAGCGAAGGCCGGATTGCCGTGATCTTCGCAGAAGGGGCGCTGCGGCTTTTTGCGCCTTCGGGTGAAATGCTGCCGGAACGGTTCCTGACGGACCGTCCGCTGGTCGCGCTGGCGGCACGGGGCAACGATATCGCTGCCGGGGCGATTGATGGCACGGTCTGGTATCTGACAGCCGACGCCCTTGCGCAGCGCGTGATGTTTCGCGCGGCCACTGGTCCGGTCTGGGCGCTTGCGCTCGATGCGCGGCAGGCCTTCACCGCCGGGGCGGATGGGGTGATCCGGCGTTGGTCGCTGGAGGATGGCACGGCCCTTGGGGACGATGCCGCGCCGGTGCAGGCGGAATACACCGACGACAGCCGAGGCGCAGAGATCTGGCGGGCTTGCGCGGTCTGCCATTCGCTGATCCCCGAGGATCACAGCCGCGCAGGCCCCAGCCTGCATGGCATCTTTGGCCAGCGGATCGCCATGCAACCCGGCTACGACTACTCGCCCGCGCTCGAAGCGCTCGATATTGTCTGGACCCCGCGCACGGTGGCCGAGCTTTTCGAGCACGGCCCCGAAGCCTATACGCCCGGATCACGCATGCCAGAGCAGCGAATCGCTGATGCGGCGGATCGCGTGGCGCTGGTCGAATTTCTCGCCCGCGCAAGCGCGGAGACTGGCCAATAGCGCGACACCTGCCCAAAGCACTTGTTTTTCCGTATTTCTTCGCGCGGCGTTTGCGCCTATAGTTGGCGCAGAAAAGAAAAGGACATCCATGCAAGGTGTCTGGTTACCACGCGGGGAGTGACACATGATCCGATCTGAACTCATTCAGATAATCGCGGATGAAAATCCGCATCTCTTTCAACGGGACGTAGAACGGATCGTGAATACGGTCTTCGGCGAGATCACAGAAGCCCTTGCGCGCGGCGAGCGCGTCGAATTGCGCGGTTTCGGGGCGTTCTCTGTCAAGAAGCGCGACTCGCGGCTTGGGCGCAATCCGCGCACGGGCGAGAGCGTCGAGGTCGAGGCCAAGGCCGTGCCCTTTTTCAAGACCGGCAAGCTGTTGCGCGAGCGGTTGAACGGAGTGGAAGGATAAAGGCCCCATGATGGCGTATCTGCGCTATGGTTTCGCTGCCCTTGTGGCGGCAGTTTTCATCACGATTGCGCTGGCCAATCGTGCAATCGTCGAGGTCAAGCTGCTGCCGGATGTACTCGCGGCGCTATTCGGCTTCAATCTGGATATTCGGCTGCCCTTGTTCCTGATGCTCGGGATCGCGATTGCCGTCGGTTTGCTGCTGGGCTTCATCTGGGAATGGGTGCGCGAGCATGGCTATCGCGCCGAAGCCGCCCGGTTGCGCCGTGAGAAGGATGCGATGCGCGACGAGTTGAAGCGCGTCGAGAAGATCGCGCCGCAGACACGCAAGGATGACGTCCTTGCGCTGGTCGAAGGGAATTGAGCGCGCCCCGATGGCTGACCCGGTTGCAGTCAAGATTTGTGGGCTGACCAGCCCACAGGCCGTTTCTGATGCGGTGACTGCGGGTGCGCGCTATCTGGGCTTCGTGTTCTTTCCCCGCTCGCCCCGGCATCTGGACATCGCAACGGCGGCAGAGCTTGTCGCTTCCGTTCCCATCGGGATCGCCAAAGTAGCTTTGACCGTAGATGCAGATGATCCGGCGCTGGATGCGCTTCTGGCCACTGTGCCCATCGACATGCTGCAACTCCACGGCCATGAACCCCCCGCGCGCGTCGCCGAGGTGAAAGCCCGTTTCGGTCTGCCGGTTATGAAAGCCGTGGGTGTGGCCGATCGCAGGGATCTGGCCATGCTTGGGCGCTATATGGAGGTGGCCGATCAGATTCTGGTTGATGCAAAACCCCCGAAGGGCGCTGATCTGCCTGGCGGAAATGGTTTGGCCTTTGACTGGCGGCTGATCGAAGGCCGCGAATGGAAAAAGCCCTGGATGCTGGCAGGCGGGCTGACGCCGGAGAATGTCGCTGACGCCGTGCGCCTGACCGGTGCGCGTCAGGTCGATGTGTCCTCGGGTGTGGAAAGCGCGCCGGGCGTGAAAGACCCGGCGCGCATCAAGGCGTTCATTCAGGCCGCGCAGCACGCTGCGGCCTGAGACAGATTCAGTCCATTGCGCCCATCACCGTCATGTCGCGCAGAACCACATCCAGTCCGGCAATATCCCAGGAATTTGTGACGCCACCATTCTCAAGTGAAATCGTGTGGATCTGGCCATTGGCATAGAGCCAGCCCGTGTTCATGCTTTCGGCATCGGTGGAGATGTCAAACGCGATCGGGCCTTCCAGCATGACGCCCAACTCGCCCACCATTTCATTCGTACCGTCATTGGGCGCGGTCTGGCGCAGCAGCGCGGCGCGCTCCATGTCGATATTGAACATCGCGGTCGATTCGGGCGTGCCGACATTATTGGTATAGGCCGTGCCTGCGATCATGGGCGCGCCCTCGGTCCCGTCACCGAAATGCAGTTCGCCATCGACCATCGCTTCGCCTGTGCTCAGGTTGATACGGTGATTGGTTGTGCCCGACATGAAGCGCAGCGCATCAGGTACCGGGTTGATATCGACGATCACCGGGGCACCTTCGGCAATCTCCATGCCCGCGCTCATTTCGACGATCAGATCCCAGGTCCCGCTCATCGGGTCAATCGAGACCACCTCGAAATTCTCGGTCACGCCGATCAGACCACCAGTCGCATTACGGTAGTCAATGCCGAGCAGCCGACCGTCGAAATCGACATCCTGCATGCCCGTGACCTGACCGCTGTTCAGATCGATCATGACAAGCGTCCGGTCGCCTGCAAGCCCGATGGCGGTATTGGCAACGGCAGGGGCTGCCATCAATGCGGCCAGACTCGCGGAAAGCGCGAAGGTTTTCATGTTCTTTCTCCATTTTTACGAAGACCTCGTGGGTCACGCAAAGGCAACGGATGCCTGTTGGAGAAAGTTTCAGACCATCGGATAACAGCTTCGTGTGGCGTGATTTTTTCTGGCTCAGCCGGAAGCGGCAACCAGTCGGGCCGACATGTCCGGGTCTGACACGGGCGCAGCGGGTACATGACAGGATGCCGAAAGGCGCGGCACTTCCATGTTCAGAATGGCTTGCAATCCCGCATTGCATTCAACCAGTTCCGAGAGCCAGACTTCGTCCAGCGCCGAGTAGAACGCCTCGACCGCGCGCGACAGATGCGGGCGCATCACGCAATGCGCCTTGAGCGGGCAAGTGTTGTTGGTCGAGAAGCATTCCATGAAGGGCAGGCCGGATTCAAACGCACGGAAGACTTCGCCGACGCTGATCGAGGATGCCGCGCGGGCCAGATGAAACCCGCCATGCCGTCCGCGCTGAGTTACGATGAACCCTTCCTGACCCAGTTTGTTGATGACCTGAGCCAGATGGTTTTCCGACGCATTGACTGCCTTTGCAGCATCCTGCTTGCGCACGAGACTGTCCTTGTTGACAGCGCAGAACATCAAGGTGCGCAAGGCCAGATTCGTTCTTGTGGTCAGTCGCATGGCTATCTCCTCGGTGCGGGGCTTGGCCGATCCGGCCCAAATGGTCTCCCTCGGATATGCATTATCCGGTGCAAGCGGCCATGCGACATTGATCCGGATCAAACACATGTCAGGTAGCATCGGGCCATATTGTCGCAGGTGGTGGAGATTGGCCGAATTTGACTTGGATCAAGGATAGCGTAATTGATATATGCGATTGTGAACATATGTATGCCGGGGGAAAAGGGAGCGCCTCATGTCCGATCTTGAACATCTCACAGCAAGCCGCAGGGGCTTTCTGGGCCTTGCCGGGGCGGGCGGCGCGGCTTTGGCTTTCGGTGCGGGGACCGCGCAGGCGCAGAAGGTGCGCACATCCGCACGCATCCTGATCCTTGGGGCCGGGGCAGGCGGGGCGGCGATTGCCAACCGTCTGGCCGACCGGCTGGAGGGGGCGCAGATCACGGTTCTCGATGGCAAGCAGGAGCATTGGTATCAGCCGGGTTTCACGCTGATCGCGGCCGGGCTGAAACCGGCCAGTTATTCGGTGTCGTCGCTGACCGGCTGGTTGCCGCGCAACATCACCTTCGTCAATGATTACGCCGCCGAACTGGACCCGGAAGCCAACCGTGTGACCACGACCGGCGGGCAGCGGATCGAGTATGATTACCTGATCGTTTCGACCGGGGTGGTGCTGGACTGGGACGCGATCGAAGGCTTTGACCTGAGCATGGTTGGCCCGGAGAACGGCATCGGCGCGCAATATGCAGGCCCCGACTACGCCGCGAAAACCTGGGCCGCGATAGACCGCTTCACGAATGAGGGCGGCGTGGGCCTGTTCGGACGTCCCGAGACCGAGATGAAATGCGCGGGCGCGCCGGTGAAGATCACCTTCCTGGCCGAGGACATTGCCACCACCAAAGGCAATCGTGGCAAATGCGAATTCATCTACACGACGCCGGGCGGGGCGCTGTTCGGGGTGCCGGTGATCCATCACCGGGTCCGTCAGATCATGGATGAGCGCAATATCACCTATAACTACCGCTGGACGCTGAAAAGCATCGACCCGTCCGCCAAGACTGCGACCTTCGAGACACCGGATTTCGTCGAAACGCTCGATTGGGATTTCATCAACGTCATCCCGCCCCAGCGCGCGCCCAAGGTGATCATGGAGTCAGGGCTTTCGTGGGAAGATCGCTGGGTCGGCGAGGGCTGGATTGAGGTCGATCCGCAAACCCTGCGCCATGCCCGCTATCCCAATGTCTTTGGCATCGGCGATATTGCCGGGGTGCCCAAGGGCAAGACAGCGGCCTCGGTCAAATGGCATCTGCCGGTGGTCGAGGATCACCTGATCTCGGAAATCGCCGGGCGCGAAGGGACGCGGACATTCGACGGCTACACCTCCTGCCCGCTGATCACCCGTGTGGGTCGCGCGATGCTGGTCGAGTTCGACTACAAGGACAATCTGGTGCCGTCCTTCCCCGGTCTGATCGCGCCCTTGGAAGAGCTGTGGATTTCTTGGTTGATGAAGGAAGTCGCGCTGAAAGCCACCTATAATGCCATGCTGCGCGGTCGCGCCTGAGACATAGCGCCGGGGGCTGCCGCCCCCGGACCCCTGCGGATATTTGGGCAAGAATGAAAACACTGGCCCGGTGAAAGGATACGACAATGGAAGAATTCAGCCTGATGACACTTCTGGCCGTGTTCGAGGAAATGTTCGGGCGCGGCTTGTTCTGGACGATGGTGGCCGTTGCGGTCGCGATCACGTCTGCCTATGCGTTTGTGCTGATCCGTGACCGGTCCATGTCGATGCGCAAATTCCTGCTCGCGCAACTGTCCATGCCCTTTGGCGGTGCTGCGGCGGTCTGGTTCGTGATGATGATGACCAATTCCGGCTTTCGTGACATTGGCGGGCCGATCGACTGGATCGTGCTCTTGGGCGTTTTCGTCGCAGGCGCGATTGGCTTTGCGATCCTCGTCTATGTGGTGCAATCGCTGATGCGCGGCAAATCTGCCGAAGCGTGACGCGCCCGGAACAGGGCGGCGGCTGCTCCTCCCGGTATCACGCCGCCCTTGTCTGCCCGTGCCCTTCCTCCCGAGGGCGCGGGCTTATCTTTTGCGCTTGGCAGGGCGCGGGATTTGCGGTTAGTGTCGCGCGCATGAAAACCTTGACCTGCATCATCCCCTGCTGCATTTGCCGCTGAGTTTCTCGGCGGTTGGTCTTTTGGCATTCTCTTCTGTCTGACAGCACCTTCCGCCGGGCCATTGCCCTGACGAGGACGCCATGACCGAGATCCGCCTGCACAATTCCCGCACCCGCCGGAAAGAGCCGTTTGCGCCCATCGACGCGGAAAACGTGCGGATGTATGTCTGTGGCCCCACGGTCTATGACCGCGCGCATTTGGGCAATGCGCGCCCTGTGGTGGTGTTCGATGTGCTCTATCGGTTGCTGCGCCATGTCTATGGCGAGGCCCATGTGACCTATGTGCGCAATTTCACCGATGTCGATGACAAGATCAACGCGCGGGCGCGGGCGATGCAGGAAGCGGGGGATGCCCGCTCGCTGAATGACATCATCCGCGCGCTAACCGATGAGACGATCGACTGGTATCATGCCGATATGGATGCTTTGGGGGCGTTGCGGCCCGACCACGAGCCGCGCGCGACCGAGTTCATCGTGCAGATGGTGGCTATGATCGAAGGGCTGATCGCGAAGGGCCATGCCTATGCGGCGGAAGGCCATGTGCTGTTCGATGTGCGCAGCTACCCCGATTATGGCAAGCTCTCGGGCCGGTCGGTCGATGACATGATCGCCGGCGCGCGGGTCGAGGTGGCACCCTACAAGCGTGATCCGATGGATTTCGTCTTGTGGAAGCCCTCGTCGGCGGAGGAACCCGGCTGGGACTCGCCTTGGGGCCGGGGGCGTCCGGGTTGGCATATTGAATGTTCGGCTATGAGCCACGAATTGCTGGGGCCTGCCTTTGACATTCACGGCGGGGGCATCGACCTGCAATTCCCGCACCACGAGAACGAGATCGCGCAGAGCTGCTGTGCGCACCCGGAGGCGGATTTCGCGAATTTCTGGCTGCACAATGAGATGGTGCAGGTTGAGGGGAAGAAGATGTCCAAGAGCTTGGGCAATTTCTTCACGGTGCGGGATTTGCTGGATCAGGGCTGGCCGGGAGAGGTGATCCGCTTCGTGATGCTGTCCACGCATTACCGCAAGCCGATGGACTGGACGGAGGAGAAGGCGCGGGAGGCATCGGAAAAATTACGGTCCTATGCGCGCGTTTTGTTAACGTCGCACTTAAGTTTCACTGAAAGCAATTTTGCGCTTTATCGAAAGCACGAAGCATATAAGCCCGACTCCTCTGTGGTCGCAGCATTGTCGGATGACCTTAACTCCCATTTGGCCATCACCCATGTTGACGCTTTGGTAAAGCGCGCAAAAGCAGGTGACACGCTTGCAACAAACTCTCTTCTTGGAAGCCTGATGCTTCTTGGGTTTTTCGAAGATCTCGCTTCTATTGCGCGTTTCGGTGGACCAGAAGCAACCCTTATGGATGAATACCCGTTCGAAGAGCTTGCATCACGTTTGTCGCTCTTGCGTAAGGGGGCAATGCAAAACAAGGATTTCACCGCTGTAGACGATCTCAAGAGAGCATTGCTCGAAGCCGGTGTGGAAGTGCGGATGAGCAAAACTGATGTTTCTCTTTCTCCCGGCCCTAACTTCGACCCCGCTAAACTGGAAGAATTGAAATGACCCGCCCTCTCGTCACTGTCGCGCCCGGCCCGCACGGGAAGGAAGCGAAGCGCCCGCCCCGTGGGGGGGCGGGACGGGCGCTGCCCGCGCTTTGCGCGGGCTTGGTCAATGGTGAAGCGTGGTTCATCGCACAAAGCAATGAGGCCCACCAATGACCCGCACCCGCCTCACCCTCTACGACACCACACTCCGCGACGGCCAGCAGACGCAGGGCGTGCAATTCTCGACCGCGGAAAAGCACCAGATTGCGGCCATGCTCGATACACTCGGCATCGACTATATCGAAGGCGGCTGGCCCGGCGCGAACCCCACCGACTCCGAGTTCTTCGCCGCCAAACCGCAGACCAGGGCCACGCTGACCGCTTTCGGCATGACCAAGCGCGCGGGCCGGTCGGCGGAGAATGACGATGTGCTGGCCGCCGTCCTGAACGCAGGGACCAAAGCGGTCTGTCTGGTCGGCAAGACGCATGATTTCCACGTCACCACCGCGCTGGGCATCACGCTTGACGACAATCTCGACAACATCAAAGCCTCGATCCGCCATTGCGTCGCGCAGGGCCGCGAGGCGCATTTCGACGCCGAGCATTTCTTCGATGGCTACAAGGCGAACCCCGACTATGCCCTGCAAGCCCTCCACGCGGCCCATGATGCAGGCGCGGCTTGGGTGATCCTGTGCGATACCAATGGCGGCACCTTGCCAAGTGAAATCCGCGCGATCACGGAAGCCGTCATAAAAAGCGGCATCCCCGGCGAGAAACTGGGCATCCATTGCCATGATGACACGGGCCAGGCGGTGGCCTGTTCGCTGGCCGCTGTGGAAGCCGGTGCGCGCCAGATTCAAGGCACGCTGAACGGGCTGGGGGAGCGCTGCGGCAATGCCTCGCTGACCACGATCATCCCGACGCTGCTGCTGAAACCCGCCTATGCGGACCGGTTTGAAACCGGGGTGACGCCGGACGCGCTCACGCAACTCCTGAAAATCTCGCGCAAGCTCGATGATATCCTGAACCGCGTGCCCCTGCGCTCGCTGCCCTATGTCGGCGCCTCGGCCTTCGCGCACAAGGCGGGGTTGCACGCGAGTGCGATCCTGAAAGACCCGACCACTTACGAGCATATCGACCCCGCGCAGGTCGGCAATGCCCGCATCGTGCCGATGTCCAATCAGGCGGGGCAATCGAACCTGCGGATGCGGCTTGCGGATATGGGCGTTGTGGTCGCCAAGGATGACCCGCGCCTTGGTGCGATCCTTGAGGATGTGAAGGCGCGCGAGGATCAGGGCTATGCTTACGACTCTGCGCAGGCCAGTTTCGAGTTGCTCGCACGGCGCGCGCTGGGGCAGGTGCCGGAGTTTTTCGAGGTCAAACGCTACCGCGTGACCGTCGAGCGGCGCAAGAACAAGTATAACGAGATGGTCACGCTCTCGGAGGCGGTAGTCGTGGTCAAGATCGGGGATGAGAAGAAGCTCTCTGTCTCCGAATCGATGGATGCAGCAGGCCATGATCGCGGCCCGGTCAATGCGCTGTCCAAGGCGCTGGCCAAGGATCTCGGCCCCTATCAGGCCGCGATTGATAATATGAAACTGGTCGATTTCAAGGTCCGCATCACCCAAGGCGGGACCGAAGCCGTCACCCGCGTCATCATCGATAGCGAGGACGGGCAGGGGCGGCGCTGGTCCACTGTGGGGGTTTCGCCCAACATAGTGGACGCGAGTTTCGAGGCGCTGCTCGATGCCGTGAACTGGAAATTCCTGCGCGATGGAGTAAGCCCATGTCGGACCTGACCCCCGAGGAAGCGTTTCTGACGCTTTACAGTGACCTGAACCGCGAAGGGCCGGGCGCGCCTGCTGATCTTGGCTGGGCGCTGTCGGTCGCGGCAACGCCTGCAACCGCGCGGATCATGGATGCGGGCTGCGGGTCTGGCGCGGATACGGTGACGCTGGCCAAGAACCGGCCCCAGGCGCAGATCGCGGCCGTGGACAAGATCGCGCAATTCGTCGAGGCCGCGCAGAAGCGCACAGCGCCCTTTGGCGACCGCGTGCGGGTCGCGCAGGGCGACATGGCGCAACTGACCGGCCCCTATGATCTGATCTGGTGCGCGGGCGCGCTCTATTTTCTGGGCGTGACGGAAGGGTTGAAAGCCTGGCGTCCGGCGCTGGCACCGGGCGGGGCGGTCGCGTTTTCCGAACCCTGCCTCTTGCCGCGCCCATCTGACGCCGCGCGCGCCTTCTGGGCCGAATATCCGCAGATCACCGATGTCGCAGGCATCCGCGCGCGTGTTCATGCGGCGGGCTACCGGGTCCTTGGCGAACAGATGCAGGTGGGCGATGCGTGGGAAGCCTATTACATCCCGATGGCCAAACGCATCGAGAAGCTGCGCCCCGGCGCGACCGGCGCGCTGGCGGCTGCATTGGACGCGGCCGAGCGCGAAATCGCGCGCTGGCGGGCAGCGCCGTCTGAAATCGCCTATGCGCTGATGGTGGTCGCGCCCGAATGAGCGATCTGGCCGAGAAGGTCCGGCAGGGCGATCCTGACCGTCATGCCGCGACCCTCGCCGCGCCAGAGGAGGCGCGCGACAAACTCTGGCCGATCTATGCGTTCAATCTGGAAATCGCGCGCGCGCCCTGGGTGACGCAGGAGCCGATCATCGCCGAAATGCGCCTGCAATTCTGGGCCGATACGTTGGACGGGATCGCTGCAGGTACGCCGCCGCGCGCGCATGAGGTGGCCGTACCGCTGGCACAGGTCTTGCGCGCAGGCGGGCTGCCGCTGGACTTGGGCCATGCGATGATCGCGGCGCGGCGACGCGATATCTATCGCGAAGCCTTTGCAGATAGCCAGGCTTTGACCGCCTATCTGGATGCGACGAGCGGGAATTTGATGTGGCTGGCGGCTTTGCTGCTGGGCGCGGAACGCAGAGCAGAGACCACGGTGCGCGATATGGCCCATGCGGCGGGACTGGCCAACTGGTATCTTGCCGTGCCGGAACTGCAGGCGCGCAATCTCGCGGCCCTGCCTGATGACAGCGATGATGCCATTCGTGCTTCGGCGCAAGTGGCGCTGGACCGGCTGGAACGCGCGCGAAAGGCGCGCGCAACTGTGCCGGAAAGTGCTGCACCGGCACTGCTGACCGGCTGGCAGGCGGGGGCGATCCTGCGTCGCGCGGTTGCGAATCCCGCGCTTGTCCGCTCGGGCGGGCTGGCGCTCTCGGAATTCTCGCGCCGGGGCAGGCTTGTGCTGCGGGCGCTTTCAGGACGCTGGTAGCCCGATCACGCGTTTTCGACAGGAAAGCCCCTGCAAAGCGCGTGGCTTCGCCTTGCCAATATCACACCCTGCGACTAGGGTGCGCGCCAAATTGCCCCTTTTCGGGGCGTCAACGCATGCCCAGATAACTGGGCAATCAACTGACAGGAGCTTTCATGTTCGTCACGCCTGCCTATGCGCAAGAT
>JAFIEM010000149.1 GCA_020832555.1 Natronohydrobacter sp.
CTTTCCGCAAGTGCAGGGATCACAGTGCGCGTCATGCCAATTGCGAACCCAACTAGCAGGACTTGGATCAGCTGGTGCGAGAATTGCGTCAGGTTCTCGCGGATACCCAAGGCAAGCGCGGTCATTCGCGGTCTTTCCCGCTATCCAGCACGCCTCCACTGGCAGGACCGCGCAGCGGTTGGATCAGCATCTGGTCCAACCGCAGCACAGGTTCCTGAGCAAGGATCTTTTCAAACATGGGCGCTGCACCTTCGGGCTTGCGATATTTGTGGGATTCGATATCATTCAACATAATGCTTGAATGATATAATGTCAGGAGCCGCCCGATGTCAATCAGCCCCAAAGCTGCCCTTCTGGATGAATATGCACTGGTCGCGCGCGCACTCTCGGCTCCCGCAAGGCTGATGCTGCTGGAACAGATCGCGCAAGCTCCGCGCGGGGTAGAGGGATTGGCCGACAAGACCGGTCTGAGCATTGCGAATGCATCTCAGCACCTGCAAACCCTGCGGCGCGCGGGGCTTGTCACCAGCCGCCGAGAGGGCAAGGCGGTGATCTATACCTTAGGTGACGCGAAATCACTGGCCCTGATGGACCTGCTGCGGGTTGTGGCAGAGCGCAACCTTGCGCAGGTCGACAAGATCCTGCGGGGGTTATCGGATGGTGCAGACGCGCCTGAGCCTGTCAGCCGCGACGATCTGGCCGCGCGAATTGCCGAAGGGTCAGTCACGATCTTTGACGTCCGGCCCGCAGATGAGTTTGCACTGGGCCATATTCCTGGCGCACAGAATATCGCTCTGCCAGAACTGCATCTCATCGCCTCAAATCTGCAACCGGGTGCCGAAATCATAGCCTATTGTCGCGGGCCCTATTGCATCTACGCACATCAGGCAGTCGCCGCCTTGCGGAATAAGGGGTTCAACGCACGACGGCTGGATGGTGGCTTACCAGAATGGCGTGAAGAGGGTCGGCAGGTCGTCACCGCCTGATCTGAGTTTGTTGAATCGCGCGAGACCGAAGCGAGCTGCAAAAGAAGGGTGAAGATCGAATTCTCGTGGACAGCAATGCTGCGCGCTGCCCTAGTGTTCGGATCAGGGATGGGCGCGTGACAGATCGACTCGCAGAATTGAGCGGATAGGTGCCGGAATGTTACCAGCAGAGTCAGCTTGGTTGACCGGGGCCAAGACCAGGAAACTCTTGAGAACGTTGCTGCCTTGCCACCGCGAGCAGCGGGGGCTAAGCCTGACCTATGCTGATCCTCGACGACATCATCCGCGACCGTGGGTCAAAATATGCAGTATCGGGCGGGCCCTGTGAATCCGAGGATGAGGCAAAGTCCTTCATCAAGGCGCTTTGCCGGAAGAAGAAATTCGCCAAGGCGACCCATAACAGCTGGGCTTTGTTGACCGCTGAAGCCCCGATAAAGAGCGATGACGGCGAAGCCGGAGCGGGCATGGTGATCTTGCGGATGCTCGAGCGCGAAGGGCTGTACGATCATGTTGTCGTGGTGACGAGATGGTTCGGCGGCAAGCATCTGGGCGGCGACCGTTTCCGGCATGTGCAAGACGCGGTGCGGATTTATATCGACAATTTGCGGGAACGTTGAGGCGCTTGAGGCGGCTTCGTTTCGCGCTGACACCAGTCGCCCACACCCCTTGGACCGATGCTCGGCTAGGGGCGATAAACGACCCTTCTGCTGTGCCAATTGCGTCATCCAATCGGGCTGCGTGTGGTCATTCCATCTCGCGTCCAGCATGGCTCGCCTGATCTGGCAGCAGGTCAGGTGCACAATTGTGCCCATCTCAACACGCGACACGGCGCAGTCACGATGCAATTGTTGTGGCGCAGCGACTCGCTTTGGCTCTTTGAAACAGTAAATCCGTCAAACGGGCCGGGCGCATCGCTTGGGTCGAGGCATCTGGTGCTTCCCTGACAAAATGTCCCGGCCCGTCACTCACCAACATGCCCGCGCCTGATCGCGGAGAACAGCATAATCCGACAGCCACTCGGGGATAACTGCGCCTTCCGGCAACGCCGCCAATTCCGCCGCCACACGCGCCTGCTCGGCCCGGCTGTACTCCACCACAGGCGGACATGCGCTGGGCGGCGTGTCAGAAGTCACCCCCTCGCAGCCGGTCAAGAAGATCGTCACGGCTGCGAGGGCGGCGCGCGGCGGCGTCCAGCATCTGGCGGTGGATGGCATTTGTGCGCTCCAGTTGGTCGAACCTTTCAGCGGCGCGGCCTGCGCGCTCGCCTGATCGGCGGAGGTTGAGGACAAACAGGGTTATGGTGAGCGCGGCGAGCGCGAGAGCCGCCACCCGCCGCATCCATGGACGGGCGAGGATCCCGACCACCAAACTGCCCCACATCAGCGCAGTCCCTTCTTCCAGTCATCAAGCCTTGCCCAGACAGCCACCGCGATTCCGCCCAGCGCCAGCGTGATAAACAGCCAGCGCAGGGTGTCGAGGTAGGGCACCAGCGGCAAAACCGCACCCTGCGCCTCGGTCAGCACTTCCTGCGCGACCTCGACGCTAGCTGCGCCGACGGTCGCCACGCCCGCCGCCCCTGTGCCTTTCAGCGTACGGCTCTGCGCGATGGCTTCCCGCGCTGGGCGTGTCTCTGGTGCGAAGCGCGCAGCCCGCACAGGAAACGGCTCCCCCCAACTGCGCGCGGGCCCGAGATCGATATGCATGAAGCCTGAGCGGGGATAGGTGCCGAAGCCCAGAAACCCGACAGCGCGGGCGGCCTCGGCGAATGTCACCGGGTCATGGTTGCTCATCGCGATATCAAATGCCGTGCCGTCCATGTGCTTCGAGCGCGGTGCGCCACCGACATTGCGATTGTGCTGGGGGCTTCGATAGGCCGAACGGACGATCAGCGGTTTGCCCAGCCGGTCGCGCAGGGCTTGTAGCTTGTCCAGCGCTTCCGGGTGCAGCTTCAGCTGACCCGTGCCGCGGCAGGCGATTTCAGCAGGCGAGAAGTTCTTCCAGCGCCAAAGGCTCTCGGGCACGTCATGGAAATGGCGGAAGGTGCGGATGGGGTCAGACATGGGGTGTCTCCTGTGGGTGATGGGCGTGCGAAACGGGCCGCCGCCCGACGGGGCAGCGGTGGGGGGGGTGTCAGGATTTCGCGGGGCTCCAGTATGCCAGCGCATTCCTGCGCACTGGTGTCGTGAGCGCGCGCTTGGACGTGCAATCAGCTGGCAACAGCCAGACGCTGTCAGCTTCCATCCCGGCGCTGAAACGCGGCAAAGATCAGGTTGCGCATGTCATGGATATCGCGCTCGATGCGCGCGAGACGGTCATGATCGACGCGCCGGTCCTCGTCGCGGCGCTTCTCGATGCGGGCGCGTTCCTCATTCAGCTCCTGCTCGAGCTTGTGCAGAAGCGCCTCATTGGTGAACGCCTTACGCGTCACTGCCGTGGCCAGCCCTGCGATGAAGGTGAACCAGACGCCAATGGCAGCTGCCAGGCCATGATCGCGCAAGGCGCGCGTGATTTCCTCGATCAGGGAAGTGCGGTCAGTCATGCTGGCTCCTTTTGCGCGGGCAGGGCCAGCGGTTCAGTAATCGGTCTCGACATAGACGCCGGAACAGTCATAGGCGACGGCGCCTGCGGTGCCGCCATTGTTCATGTAATTGCGCGGGCTCAGCAGTTGGGTGACGGCTGGGAGGTTTGCAGTGATCTCGACCTCAGCGATAGCGCCCGAGACTTCCTCGACGACGCGCACCCAGACCGAGGCGGCGTTGGGCGCAGCGTAGAGGAACAGCGTCAGGACATTGGTGGGCGCATCGACGGGGAAATCTGCGCCGAGATCAATCAGCGTGGGCGCACCGGAGCCCGAGTTGTGGACGATCTGCCAGTTGGCATGCGTGCCGCGCTGGAAGTCGATGCCGATGGCGTTCACGACGGCAGCGAGCGCGAGCGTCGTGGCCAGCGCCGAAGTCACACCGATCAGCCCGAAGAAGCCCATGCCGGTGGGCTGCAGGGTGGTGAGCGACAGCCGGTTCACATAGGTGAAGCCGCCCAAGCCATCCGCATTGCCGCGCCAGCAGACCCAGCCTGCCGAGCGTTCCTCGGCTGCGGCGTCCACGGTAGCGGCGCTGGTCATCCGCCAGCGGCGCATGGAGGTGGAGAGGTTGGTGGTGGTGAGCCCTGGCGTGGAGGCGGTGCCCACGCCCGAGCGCGGCATGCCGATGGCGTTGATCGTGGTGCCCGAGGACGGCGCCCAGTATGCGATCCGGTTGACGCCGAAGTGCGGCTGCAGGGGGAAGAGCCGCCCCGAGGGCCGCATGACCTCGAGCCAGGCGCTGCCGGCCCGGTCGCGGGCATAGAGATGGATGCGGCCTGCGGGCGGCGGATCGGGCGGCGTGGCGCGACCCGGCAGCACCATGGGCTCGGGCAGTTCCACACGGCCGCTGGCGTGGTCGATCCGGATGGCGTCATAGTAGGTGGACCCATCCGGGCTGACCTTGAAGCCGAAGTCATCGTTGCCGAGAAGCCCGATCAGAGCGCGCGCCGAGAAGCCGGTCTTGAAGGCGAAGGCGGCATCGTCCCCGGGCGCGTTCTTGTTGAAGGTCGCCTCGATGCCGCCCCCGGCATGGTTGAACAGCATCGCTGGCGTGTTGATCGAGAAACGGTTGAAGCTGTCGGCCGTGGCCCAGCCGAGGCCGAGTTGCTGGGCCGTCAGGTTCGCCTGCGGCATGCCGACCTGCGTAACGCTGTTGGCGAAGGTCACGGTGGGCGTGTTGATCACGGTCGTGCCGCCCGCGCCTGCGGTGGCCGAGCCGATGTTGATGACCGTGTTCGACCCCGAGGCCCCACCTGTGCCGAGGTTCACGGTCTTGGTGGTGCCGTTCGTGGTGGCGCCGGTCCCGACGCCATAGGTGGCAGTGCCGCTCGATGTGCCGATGGTCGCTGTTCCCCCCGAGGCCGTGAGCGTGCCGGAGAAGGTCTTGTTGCCCGAGAAGGTCTGCGTGCCCGCGAGGATCGCCAGTTCCGAGGAGGTGTTGGGCAGCGTGTAAGTCCGGGTCTGGCCGGTCGAGATTCCGGCCAGCGAGAAAACGGCCTTCCTGGTCGGATCGGCGTCGTTGACGAGGCTGAAGACAGCATCAGACACATCGCGCGGCTCGCCCACGCTGGCCCAGCTGGAACCGGACCAGACGAGGAAGGCACCCTAATTCGCGACCCAGACCAGCCAGCCGGGGCGGGGGACGAGCCGGATCCATGCGCCGTCGACCCAGAAGGCCACGTTCAGGTCCCAGCCCGCCCAGAGGCCGGTCGCGCCCGAGGCCACCAGATGCCGGTCGCCATCAGTGGGGCTGGCGGGCGGCGCTGTGCGGGTGCGGTCCAGAACGGCGAGCTGCACCATGGCGTCGAGCAGGCGCAGCGCCTCGTTGTGGGTGACATGCTTCTGCGCCTGCGCGGCCATTAGGTATGGCAGGCCAAGATGGGTCGTGGTGTCGGACATGAGAAATACTGTTGTTCTGATCAGAAGAAGAGGGTGACAGTCCGCGCAGCCCCGCGCCCGATCAGGGTGGAGATCTGGACGATGCGGATCGTGAGCGTATCGCCGGGGCCAAGCAGCGCGCCCCAGTCGGCGATCTGATCTGCACCCGAATAGACAGCGCTGGTGGTACTGGTGCTGAGCGTGCGTTTCACTGTCGCGCCGTCGAGGATATCGAGCGCGTAAGCCTCAACCTCTTCCCCGAGCGACACATCGCCCATGCCCCAATTGTCAGCGGCCAGCGCGCGTGAGCGCCGCACCCACCGGATCGTCAGATCGCCGGGGCTCCGCGCTCTGCGCCATGGCTGTTCAATATGCGCGACAGAAAAAGGCCGCAGCCCAGCGCCTTCGGGCGTGAAGCTGGTGGCAACATAGCTGTCGTCACTGGGCGCGCGCGCAACTGGCCCAATGCGCCAGTTCCACGGCAGGCTCAGATCGGCCTCGGCAATCGGCAGCGCAGTCAGGCTATCATCGAGGACGACCACGCGCGCACCTTCGGGCGTAGGGTCACCCATTGCGCCTTCCGTCCCGCGCTGACCGCGCAAGAGCCGCGTCAGGCGA
>JAFIEM010000150.1 GCA_020832555.1 Natronohydrobacter sp.
ACCGCCTGACCCGGATCAGCCGCCATCTGCGCAATTTCGCCCGCAAGCCCAACCAGCAATTGCGCCCTGTCGCCCTGGCCGAATCGATCACCGAGGCGCAAGAGCTTCTGGGCTGGCGCTTGCGCAAGAGCGGTGTCACGCTGGAGGTGGATCTGGGCGCAACCCCCTTGCAGGTCGTGGCCGGGCCAGTGCGGCTGCAACAGGTGCTGGTCAATCTGATCAGCAACGCGATTGATGCAGTCGAGGGCGCGCAGGACAAACGCCTGCATCTGCGCGCGCAGGCCACTGGCGACCGCGTGCAGGTCGTGCTGCGCGATCACGGTCCGGGCGTCGCCGAAGGTCTGCAGGCGCGGATTTTCGATCCGTTCTTTTCCACCAAGGAAGTCGGCAAGGGGCTGGGGCTGGGCCTGTCGATTTCCTACAACATCATGCGCGATTTCGGCGGGTCGCTGTCTGTCGAAAACCACCCAGAGGGCGGCGCGGTCTTCACCATGGATCTGCAAGCCGCGGCAAGCGGTCGGGCCGAGGCCGCCGAATGAGTCCAGCCAAGGTCTTGCTGGTCGATGATGACGCGGATCTGCGCGCCTCGACCGAACAGGCGCTGGATCTGGCCGGGCTTGGCGTCGAAGGGTTCAATGCCGCCCAACCCGTGCTGGAGCGTATCACCGCCGGTTTTGGCGGCATCGTGATCAGCGATATCCGCATGCCCGGCATGGACGGCATGACCCTGATGACGCGCATCCATGAAATCGACGCCGATATTCCCGTCATCCTGATCACCGGTCATGGTGATGTACCGCTTGCCGTGCGCGCCATGCGCGAGGGCGCACATGATTTCATTGAAAAGCCCTTTTCCGGTGTTCAGCTTGCCGCGATTGCGCGCCGCGCACTGGAATTTCGCCAGCTTGTGCTCGACAATCGCCGCCTGCGCGCCGTGGCGGGCCAGTCCGATGATCTGGAAGCGCGTCTGGTCGGGCGCTCGAACGCGATGATCCATCTGCGCCAGCAGATGCGCACTATCGGCCCCTCGGATGCTGATGTGCTGATCATCGGTGAAACCGGCACCGGCAAGGAAGTTGTGGCGCGTGCGTTGCATGACCTGTCGGTGCGCGCCGCCCATCCTTTCGTCGCCATCACCTGTTCCGCGCTGCCCGAAACGCTGATCGAATCTGAACTTTTCGGTCATGAGGTCGGCGCCTTTCCCGGTGCGATCCGGGCGCGGGTGGGAAAATTCGACCATGCGCGCGGCGGCACGGTGCTGCTCGACGATATCGGGGCGATGCCGCTCGATGTGCAGGGCAAGCTCCTGCGCGTCTTGCAGGATCGGGTGATCTCGCCGCTGGGATCGAATGTGCAGCATGATCTGGATCTGCGTTTCATCGCCACCAGCCGCGTGCCGCTAGAGGCCGAGGTGGCGGCAGGGCGCTTCCGGGCGGATCTGCTCTATCGGCTGAACGCGCTCAGCCTGCGCGTGCAGCCGCTCTCCGAACGGGTCGAGGATATCCCGGCACTTTTCATGCGGCTTCTGTCCGAAGCCGCCGCGCGCCACCGCCTGTCGGTGCCGCAGGTCAACCCGGCCTTTCTGGCCGAACTTGCCCGCGCCTCCTGGCCCGGAAATGTGCGCGAATTGCGCAATGCCGCCGAGCGCGTGGTGCTGCGGCTGGAGCAGGCGAGTGATATCACGACCGGGATGAATGACGCGCAGACCCTCGCCGAACAGATGGCCGCGCATGAGCGCAAATTGCTGGTCGACGCGCTGATCCGCCATCACGGCGCGCTGAAACCGGTCTATGAGGGGCTCGGCCTGTCGCGCAAGGCGCTCTATGACAAGCTGGTGAAATATGGAATCGACAAGGCGCAATTCCTGAGTGCCGGAGGTGCTGCCGAGGGGGAAGAGCGCTGATCATGTGTGGATTTCGATACATGGTCTGGCCCTGATGTGTAGCTTTCTACACATCCCCGCCGGTTTTGGCGCTAACATCGGGCTTTTTTCGTGCAGGCTTGCTTGCAATGCGCCCGGCTTGCCCGTTGACTGCGCGCTGTGCCGCCTTTGATCCTTGGAGGGGACAGGCGGGCATGGACATATACGCACAATAAAGGGGAGGTCCCAATGCGTTATACCAATTTCACGGCTCTGGCCGCTGCGGCAGTCATGTCGGTTTCCATGGCCACAGCGCAGGATCGCACAGGCTGGCCGTCGGATCTGACCGTCGGCACCGCAAGTCAGGGCGGCGTCTATTTCGTCTATGGTAACGGTCTGGCCGGTTTCCTTGGCGAAGAGCTTGGCCTGAATGCCTCGGGCGAAGTGACCGGCGGCCCGGTGCAGAACGTGACCCTGACCCAGATGGGCGACCATGATATCGGTCTCGTGACCATGGGTCCGGCTTTTGAAGCCTGGAATGGCGAAAGCGAACTGGCCCCCGGCCTGCCGCACACCGATATCCGCGCGCTTTTCCCGATGTATGAAACGCCCTTCCAGGGTGTTGCGCTACGCTCCAGCGGCATCACCTCGGTCAGCGATTTTGAAGGCAAGCGCGTTGGCGTCGGCCCCGCTGGCGGCACACCCGGCACCTACTGGCCGCGCTTCCTGAACACGCTGGGCATCAATGCGACCATCTCGAATGCTGGTGCGGCTGACACCGCAGGCCAGTTGAAAGACGGTCTGGTTGATGCGTTCGTCTTTGCTGCCGGCCTGCCGATTGGCGCTTTCTCGCAGCTTGCAGCCGAAGCCGATGTCGTGATGTTCGGCTTCAGCGAAGAAGAACTTGCAACGATCCTCGAAGCACACCCGGAAGTGTCGCAATTCACCATTCCGGCGGGCACCTATACCACGCAGGAAGAGGATCAGCTTTCGGTCGCGATGTGGAACTACGCCATCGCCCATGCCGACATGCCGGAATCGCTGGCCTATGAAATCACGAAGCTCGTGATGGAAAACAACGACCGTATGCTGCAGATCCACGCAGCCGCTGCCGCGACCCTGCCGGAAAATGCTGTTCCGAACAATGGCTTCCTGCCCTTCCATCCTGGCGCGATCCGCTGGTTCGAAGAAAACGGCATCGAAATCCCTGACGAGCTGCGGGGCTGATCCTGCGCTCCGTCTGATAACTGCGGGTCAGGGCGCGACGGTGCCCTGACCCTTTTTCAAAAGCGCCATTGCCATCGCGGAGCACCATTTCACCGCGCGCCACGGCCATAAGTCTGACCGGATCGGGGGGACCATGTCACAATCATCTGCACAACCAGCACCAGACGAGATCGACAACATCGCCGAAGGCGTCGACAACGAGATCATCACCAGCAACCAGCGCGTCTTTGCCGGTGTCGTGGGGCTGGTCGTGACCGCGCTCTGCATCCTCTACACGGTATTTCATGTTGGTGCGATGAATGGTCTGCATGACCGGATCACCGATTTTCTGGGCCTGCCTTCGGTCGACCTGACCGAGCCGTGGCGCTACCGGCTGGTCCATGTCGCAGGCGGTCTGGCGCTGGGCTTCATCCTGTTTTCCGCCCGCGCGCTGCATGATGACAGCCATGACGCGCCCTATTCCCTGCTGGAGAAGGCGCTGCTTGCCATCAGCGGGGCGCTGATCCTTGTCGCTTTCGGGCAGGTCGTGCTGATGCTGGCGACCGGCGACCGGATCGTGACCGGCGCGCCTGCGGGCAAGCATCTGATGACATTCGGCTATCCGCTGATCGGCGGCACGGTGCTGGCACTGCTGGCAAGCTGGATCCAGCCCAAGCGCAACCGCACGCGCCTGTCATGGGCTGATACGCTTCTGGCCGTGGCCGCGATTGTCGTGGGCATCTATATCATCGGCCATGCTGATTTCCTGCGCACCCGCGCGCAAGTGTTCCCCCATCCCAATGACATGTGGGCTTCGATTGCCGGGATCATCCTGATCCTGGAACTGACCCGCCGTCTGGCCGGGCTGGCGCTGGTGATTATCGTGGCAGTGTTTCTGGCCTATGGCTTTGTCGGCCCCTACCTGCCCGGCATCCTGAACCATCGCGGCTATGCACCCGCGCGCTTCTTCGGCTTCATCTATACCGATAACGGGATCCTTGGGCCGACAACGGCGATTTCGTCCACCTATATTATCCTGTTCATCACCTTCGCGGCCTTCCTTCAGGCCAGCCGTGTGGGCGAGTATTTCGTGAACTTCGCCTTTGCTGCAGCAGGGGGCGCGCGCGGCGGCCCGGCCAAGGTGGCGGTCTTTGCCTCTGGTCTGATGGGCATGATCAACGGCACGTCGGCGGGTAACGTGGTTTCGACAGGATCGCTGACCATCCCATTGATGAAGAAAGTGGGCTACCGGCCCCAAACGGCGGCCTCGGTCGAAGCTGCGGCCTCATCCGGCGGGCAGATCCTGCCGCCCATCATGGGCGCGGGCGCTTTCATCATGGCCGAGATCACCGGCATCGCTTACCGTGACATCGTGATTGCGGCGATCATTCCGGCGATCCTCTATTTCACCTCGGTCTATTTCATGGTGGACAAGGAAGCGCTGAAAAAGGGCATGAAGGGCCTGCCGCGGGACCAGTTGCCGCGCTTTGATGTGCTGGTGCGGCGCGTGTTCCTGTTCATCCCCATCATCATCCTGATCGGCGCGCTGTTCATGGGATATTCCGTGATCCGCGCAGGCACGCTGGCAATGGCGGCGGCGGCCGTGGTCAGCTGGTTCACACCGAACAAGATGCTGATCCGCGAAATCCTCTATGCGTTTGAAATCGCCGCGCGCATGTCGCTGCAACTGGTCGCCGTCTGCGCGGCAGCGGGCATCATCGTGGGCGTGATCGCGCTGACGGGCATCGGCACGCGGTTTTCCTCGCTGCTCTTGGGCTTTGCAGGCCAAAGCCAGTTGCTCGCGCTGGTATTCGCGATGCTGGTGGCGATCATCCTTGGCATGGGCATGCCCACGACAGCGGCCTATGCTGTTGCGGCGGCCGTGATCGCGCCGGGGCTGATCCGCATGGGGATCGAGCCGCTGACCGCGCACTTCTTCATCTTCTACTATGCGGTGATGTCAGCGATCACGCCGCCTGTGGCGCTGGCGGCCTATGCGGGCGCGGCAATCGCGCAGTCAGACCCGATGCGCACCTCGGTCGAGAGCTTCAAGATCGGCCTTGCCGCGTTCATCGTGCCCTTCATCTTCTTCTTCAATGACGGGCTGCTGATGCAAGGCGCGTGGGGGAATATCATCCATGTGTTCTTCACCGCACTTCTGGGCATCTACCTGCTGGCCTCGGCGGTGCAGGGGTGGCTGTTCGGGGTGATCAACTGGCCGCTTCGTGTGTTTGTGGGGCTTGCTGCCATCGCGATGATCTCGGGCGGGCTGATTTCCGACCTGATCGGGCTGGGGGTCGCGGCGCTGGTTTTCTTCCTGCAAAAGGGCGGGCTCTCGTCCAAGACCCTCGCCAAGGGCGCGGACTGACAGTGCGCCATCTGGTAGGGTGCGTGCTCAGCACGCACCCTACGACGCCTTCAGCCGAACGCGTCGGGTTCCGACGCCTTGCGCTGGTCGATAAAGGCCTGGATCGATTCTGCAATCGTCGGGTCAAGCTGGGGCTGCTGATAGTCGCCCAGCATCTTCGCCACCCGCACCGAGGCCAGCGCCTGCGTGTCGCGCGCCCCGTCTTCGTCCCAGGTCTCGAACGGCTTGTAATCCAGGAGATCCGTGCGCCAGAACGCATCCTTGAAATTCGCCTGCGTATGCGCACATCCCAGGAAATGCCCGCCGGGGCCAACCTCGCGCAACGCATCCATCGCCTGACCGTTCTCGGACATATCCACACCGCGCGCCAGATGATGCAGCGCGCCCAACTGGTCGGCATCCATCACGAATTTCTCGTAAGAGGACACCAGCCCCCCTTCCAGCCAGCCACAGGCATGCAGCATGAAATTCACACCTGCCAGCAGCGCCATGTTCAGACTGTTCGCCGTCTCATAGGCCGCCTGCGCATCTGGCAGTTTCGAGCCGCAGAACGCCCCGCCAGAGCGGTAGGGCAGGCCCAGCCGCCGCGCCAACTGCCCCGCGCCATAGGTGATCAGCGC
>JAFIEM010000022.1 GCA_020832555.1 Natronohydrobacter sp.
TCGCCTTTTGCAGCTCGTCCTTGCTGACCTCTTTCTCGGTCACGCTGACCTGCTCAAGGATATGGTCAACCACCTTGTCCTCGAAGATCGGCGCGCGCAACTGCTGCTGCATCTGCGGGTTCTTCTGCACGAATTCGAAGAAAGCGCGCTCCTGCCCCGGATATTGACGCGCCTGCGCGATCACCGCCTGGGTCATTTCCTGATCGCTGACCGTGACTTCGGCTTTCTGGCCGATTTCGGCCAGCAACAGGCCCAGCTTCACCCGACGCACGGCGAATTTGTCGCTTTCCTCGGTCGTCTCGATCTCGCCATGGCTATGGTCATGCTGATCGACATTTTCCTGCGCGTCATGCCAGAGCTGATGCGCGATCTGCTTGCTTTCCGCTTCAACCAGCGAAGGCGGCAGGTCGAATGTCACTTTCTCGTCCAGCGCATCGAGCAAGCCGCGCTTGAGCACCGCGCGCGAGGCCTGCCCATATTCCGCTTCCAGACGCTCGATGATCTGGGCTTTCAGCGCCTCAAGGCTTTCAGCGCCGAATTGCTTGGCCAGCTCGTCGTCGATCTTGGCTTCGCCGGGGGCTTTCACCGCCTTGATGGTGCAGTCAAACGTGGCTTCCTTGCCCGCCAGATGCGCCGCACCATATTCTTCGGGGAAGCTGACCGTCACAGTCTTTTCCTCACCGGCTTTCACGCCGACAAGCTGCTCCTCGAAACCGGGGATGAACTGGCCCGAACCCAGCACCAGCGGGAAATCTTCGGCAGCACCTCCGTCAAACGGCTCGCCATCGATCTTGCCCAGGAAATCCATCGTGACCTGATCGCCGTTCTCGGCCGCGCCGTCCTTCTCGTCGAAATTCTGGGCGTTCTTGGCCAGATTTTCCAGCGCTTCCTGCACGGCGGCGTCATCGGCCTTGACCACCAGTTTCTCCAGCGTGATGCCCGAGAAATCCGGGGCCTCGATGGTGGGCAGCGCTTCATAGTTCAGCGCCACGACGACATCATCGCCTTCTTTCCAGTCGTCATTGGTCATCTTGACATCAGGCTGCAGCGCGGGGCGGTCGCCGGTCGTTTCGAAATGCTGGTTCATTGCGCCATCAACCGCGTCCTGCATCGCCTCGCCCAGCAGGCGCTGGCCAAATTGCTTTTTCAGCAGCGCCATCGGCACCTTGCCCTTGCGAAAGCCTTTCATCTCGATCTCGGGCGCGGCCTCGACCAGTTTCTCATCGACTTTCGCGGCCAGTTCAGCGGCGGTCACAGTGATTGTGTAGCCGCGCTTCAGGCCCTCGTTCAGGGTTTCGGTGACTTGCATGAGCATCCTCGCATGTATGACAGGCCGCACGAGGGCGGCCTGGTTGAATCTGCGCCTTCCTAGAGTGCGCAGGCTACAGGATCAACCCTGATTCTGGGCCTGCCGCGCTTGCATCTGCGGCGTTTCCGCCCTTTCCCTGCGCGAAAATCCTGCGCATTGTCGGGGAAACGATCCAGAGGTTTCATGCGCGCGTTTATTGCCACGATCAGTCTTGCCCTGATGGCACTGTCGATTGTCATGCTGGAAAGCGACCGCGCCCGCGTCACTGTCGCGCCGCTGGTCGTCGCGGGTGGCACGCCCGCGACACTCTATCTGCGCGACGGTGATGCCCCTGCCCCGGTCGTGGTGATCGCGCATGGTTTCGCCGGATCGCGGCAATTGATGGAGCCCTTTGCGCTGGTGCTGGCGCAGGCAGGCTATGTGGTGGCAAGTTTCGACTTCGAGGGGCATGGCCGCAATCCACGCCCCATGTCGGGGGATGTGACCTCGATTGACGGCACGACCCGTCTGTTGATGGCCGAGACAGGCCGCGTGGCCGAGGCCGCCCTTGCGCATCCGCGCGCCGATGGGCGGCTGGCCTATCTGGGGCATTCGATGGCCTCTGACATTGTGGTGCGTCAGGCGATGGACCGCCCGCCGGGCGATGCCGTCGTGGGTGTTTCCATGTTCTCGCTGGCCGTGACCGAGGACGCGCCGCAAAACTTGCTGGTGATCACCGGGGCCTGGGAAGGGCGGCTGGCCGAGGCCGCGCTGGATGCCGTGCGACTGGCCGATCCTGCGGCGCAGATCGGCCAGACCATCGGCGATCCGGGTGCGGGCACCGGGCGGCGCGCGGTGCTGGCCCCGAATGTCGAGCATGTGGGGGTGCTGTATTCCACGGTGTCGCTGACCGAGGCGCGCGACTGGCTGGACGTGGTGTTCGACCGCGAGAGTGACGCGCCGATTGCCTGGCGTGGCGGCTGGATCATGGTGCTGCTGGTGGCGACCTGTGCACTCGGCTGGCCCTTGGCGCGCGCCCTGCCCGCAGGCCCCCTGCTGCGACCTGACGCGCTGCCCATGCGCGCTTTCCTGATCGCAGCACTTGCGCCCGCGGTGGTGGTGCCACTCATGCTTGCGCCCTTCGACATCCGGCTGCTGCCGGTGCTGGTCGCGGATTATCTGGCGCTGCATCTGGGGCTATACGGAGCGCTGACGCTGGGCCTGCTGGGCTATTGCGGCCAGTTGCGCGGGCAGTTTCCCTTGCGCGCGCTCTGGGTCGCGCTGGCCGTGGCGGTGTTCGGGATTGCCGTGCTGGGTGGTGTGCTGGATCGGTATGTCGCGTCCTTCTTCCCGCATGCGGGCCGGGCCACTGTCATCGCGGCGCTGGTGCTGGGGGCCGTGCCCTTCCTGCTGGGCGACGGGCTGCTGACACAAGGCGGGCGCGCGGCGCTTTGGCGGGTGCTGGTGGTGCGGCTGGGCTTTCTTGCCTCGCTGGGTCTGGCGGTTGCACTGAATTTCGAGCGGCTGTTCTTCCTGCTGATCATCCTGCCGGTGATCGTGCTGTTTTTCCTTTTGTTCGGCACGCTGTCGGGCTGGGTCGGGCGGCGCACCGGCCTGCCTGCGGCGGGGGGCATCGGGTTGGGGCTGGTGCTGGCCTGGGCGCTGGGGGTAACATTCCCGATGTTCAGCGCGTGAGAGGGGCTTGCCCATGACGATCTATGTCGATGCCGATGCCTGCCCGGTCAAGGCCGAGGTCGAGCGCGTCGGCACCCGCAACCGGGTGCGCATGGTGATTGTGTCGAATGGCGGCATCCGCCCTTCGGCCAATCCGCTGATCGAGACAGTGATCGTGCCGGAAGGGCCGGATGTTGCGGATGACTGGATCGCGGAACGCGCCGGGCCGGGGGATGTGGTGATCACCGGGGATATCCCGCTGGCGCATCGCTGCGTGACGGCAGGCGCGCAGGTGCTGAAGCATAATGGCGAGGCGCTGACGGCGGACAATATCGGCTCGGTGCTGGCCACGCGCGATCTGATGGCCGATCTGCGCGCCGCAGATCCGTTCCGGCAGGGTGGCGGCAAGAGTTTCTCGAAAGCGGATCGTTCGCGCTTTCTGGATGCGCTGGAACGGGCCTTGCGGCGGATCGCCTGAATGGTGGTGCGGGTGGAGGGACTTGAACCCCCACGCCTTGCGGCGCCAGAACCTAAATCTGGTGCGTCTGCCAATTTCGCCACACCCGCAACTGGCGCTCTGTTAGCAAACCCCGTCGGCGGATGCGAGAGGGAAAACACCTGCCCGGCAAGTTGCATGTTTTTGCCGCATTCCTGCCCGATTTCCCCGGCATTGTTGCGATAACGGAGACAATATCGACGATCAGTATTTACCTTGCAGTTATATTTTTGTTGCAAGGATGCGTTAAGGAGATTCGCGTGATGTTTGCCACGACCATAAGCCTTGCCGCGCCCCTCGCCCGTCCTGCGCCGCGCGCGCGCACGACTGCGCTGCCGGGATTTGCACGTGGCACGCTGTTGCGCACCATTACCGGCCCGCGCGCGGTCGAGCGGATCATGGCGGGCGATCTGCTGCTGGACGCGGATGGACAGATCGTCGAGTTGCGCAGCCTGCGCTCTCGGCAAGCGAAGGCGCATGAACTGGTCGAAATCACCCCTGCTGCGTTGGGTCTGGGCCTTGCCCCGGCGCTGCGCTGCGATTCGTTGATTGCGGGGGCAGGTCAGAAGCTTGGCATGCGCGATTGGCGCACGGATCTGATTTATGGCGCGCCCGCGCTGACCGAAGCGCAGGCGCTGATTGATTCGGGCACGGTTCAACGCCCGGAACGCGGCGCGATGCTCTATCGCCTGGGCTTTGACCGCGATTGCGTGGTCGTGGCCAATGGAATGCCTGCACTGGTGCGCGGCTCAGACGCCTAGACGCCGGAAGAGTTGCGGCAGGCGCTCGGGCAGATCTTCGGCGATCAGACCGGGGCCGAAGTCAAGCGCCGCTTCGAGATGCAGATATGCGCCCCAGATTGCCGCCTGCATCGGGGCCACGCCACGCGCGGCAAGCCCGGTGATGAACCCCGCCAGAACATCGCCTGATCCGGCTGTGGCGAGCCAGGGGGCGGCGCGCGAACCCGTTGCCGCATTGGTCGCAAGCGCGCCATCGGGGCTTGCGATGACAGTGACCGGCCCTTTCACCAGCAGTACAGAGCCCAGATCGCGCGCCGCCTGTGCGACGATCTGTGCGCGCGCGTCAGATGTGGTCGCGGCGCGCAGGGGTGCTGCAAGATCAGGGCAGAGGCGTGCGAATTCGCCCTCATGCGGGGTCAGGATGCAGCAGGGGTGCAGGCGCGCGCGCAACTCCGGGGACTGCGCGAGATGGGTCAGCGCGTCGGCATCGAGCAGGACGGCTCCCTGCGCGGGCCGCCAGGTCAATGCGGCCTCGACCAGCCCCGCCTCGCGCGCGCCAAGGCCCAGACCGGGGCCAAGGCAGAGCGCGGTCAGGCGTGGATCGTCGAGAACAGTATGCAACGCCGCCCCGTCCCGCAGCGGGCGCAGCATGATCGCATCCAGCCGCGCGGCGTTTTCCTGCAGCGCGGCGGGCGGACAGGCGACCGTGACCAGCCCGGTCCCGATGCGCAAAGCGCTGCGCGCGGCTAGCCGCGCAGCGCCCCCGCGCCCGACCCCGCCCGCCAGCACCAGCGCGTGACCGTGGCTGTATTTATGCGCGCCTTCGGATTTGCGCAGCGCGGCGATCAGGGCGGGATCAGCTGTCATGGCGCAGCCCGTCCCAGGGGCCGAGGCCGATATCGACAACCTGGATCGCGCCGCAATGGGCGGGACCGTCCTGCATCATATGCCCGCGTTTGCGGTCGTGAAAGGTGACAGTCAGATCCGCGCGAAACGCTCCTCCCCCCTCTGGCGCTGTGATCACCTGCCCGGTATCGGCGCTCAGACCCGAGGGGATATCGACGGCAACAACTCGGATTGCGCCCCTGGCCCCTGCCGCAACCTGCGTCAGCCCTGCGGCCAGCGCCTGGAGTTCAGGGGCGAGCGGGCGGGTCAGGCCGGTGCCGAACAGCGCATCCACGACCAGCACTTGCCCGGTCTGCGCCGCGATATCGCGCAGGATCTGCACTGAGAGCGGCCGGAAGGCGCAGCCCACGGCCTGTGCCTTGTGATAGCTCGCCTGCGCGTCGGGGGCGGTGGCAAGCGGGGCGCCGTCTTGCGCAATCGTGACGGACCAGCCCACCTGCGCCAGACCATGCGCCATCACATAGCCATCGCCGCCATTATTGCCCGGCCCGCAGAGCAGAAAGGCCGTGGCCGGGGCTTGCGCGAAATCCGGCCATGTCGCGAACAGGGCGTTCAGCGCGCCCTGCCCCGCGCGCTCCATCAATTCCAGTCCAGAGACCTGTCCAGAATCGATTGCCGCGCGCTCAATGGCGCGCATTTGGGCAGATGTCAGAAAATCAGTCATTTCCCATGGTCCAGTTTTCACGTTATGCCTGTTTTTTCATCTTTTTGCGTATTTTTTGAACTTGAGCCTGTTTTCTTGTCGCAGGGTTGCCGTTGAAAAGCCTATCAGATTGTTCCCCCAGAATGAAAATGATCTGAACGGGTGTGACCAGCGTGCTGGCTGGCGACCATGCGGGAGCGAAGGGATGAAGAAAATCGAAGCCATCATCAAGCCGTTCAAGCTCGATGAGGTGAAAGAGGCGCTTCAGGATATTGGCGTGCAAGGCCTGTCCGTCATCGAGGTCAAGGGCTTCGGGCGCCAGAAGGGTCATACCGAACTCTATCGCGGTGCCGAATATGTCGTCGATTTTCTGCCCAAGGTGAAAATCGAGGTCGTTCTGCCGGATGATCAGGTCGATGAAGCCATCGAGGCCATTGTCTCGACCGCGCGCACGGACAAGATCGGGGATGGCAAGATTTTCGTCTCTCCCGTCGAACAGGCGATCCGCATTCGCACCGGCGAAAGCGGGGATGACGCGCTGTAATCCAAAATTCGGGGTGGCCCTGGCGCTGCCCCTGAACCTGCTCTCTAAACCAAAAGGGAAGAACCTATGAGTGCTGCTGACGTTCTCAAACTGATGAAAGACGAAGATGTCGCCTATCTCGACATCCGCTTCGTCGACCCGCGCGGGCGCATGTTGCATGTGACCATCATCAACGATCTGGTGGATGAAGATTTCCTTGAAGAAGGCTTCATGTTCGACGGCTCTTCCGTGCCGGGCTGGAAGGGGATCGAGGCGTCCGACATGAAACTCGTGTTCGACTTTGACTCGGTCTATATCGACCCGTTCTATGCCGAAAAGACGCTGGCGATCCATGCGTCCATCGTCGAGCCCGACACGAACGAGCCCTATGAGCGCGACCCGCGCGGCACCGCCCAGAAGGCCGAAGCCTATCTGAAATCGACCGGGATCGGCGATGTGTCCTATTTCGGCCCGGAAGCGGAATTCTTCGTCTTTGACAGTGTGAAGTTCAGCGACAAGATCAACAAGGTCAGCTTCGAAGTGGATGCCGAGGAAGCGGCCTGGAACTCTGACACGGCCTATGAGCATGGCAATTCGGGCCATCGTCCGGGCGTCAAGGGTCACTATTTCGCGATGAACCCGATCGATGCCAATCAGGACATGCGCTCGGAAATGCTGACCACCATGAAAGACATGGGGATGAAGGTCGACAAGCACCACACAGAGGTCGCCTCTGCGCAGCATGAGCTGGGCCTGATCTTCAGCAGCCTGACCAAGCAGGCCGACGAGATCATGAAATACAAATATGTCGTGCGCAATGTGGCCGACGCCTATGGCAAGACGGCAACCTTCATGCCCAAGCCCGTCAAGGGCGACAACGGCACCGGCATGCATGTCAACATGTCGATCTGGAAGGATGGCAAGCCGCTTTTCGCAGGCGACAAATATGCCGATCTGAGCCAGGAAGCGCTGTGGTTCATTGGCGGCATTCTGAAGCACGCCAAGACGCTCAATGCCTTCACCAACCCCTCGACCAACAGCTACAAGCGTCTGATCCCCGGCTTTGAAGCCCCGGTGCTGCGCGCCTATTCGGCCCGCAACCGTTCCGGTTGCATTCGCATTCCGTGGACCGAAAGCCCGAAAGCCAAGCGCGTCGAGGCCCGTTTCCCCGACCCGTCGGCAAACCCCTATCTGGCCTTTGCCGCGCTCTTGATGGCTGGTCTTGACGGGATCAAGAACAAGATCGATCCCGGCCCGGCTTCGGACAAGGATCTCTATGATCTGCCGCCCGAAGAGCTGGAAGGCATCCCCACGGTTTGCGCATCCTTGCGTGAAGCGCTGGAGAGCCTGGCGGCGGATCATGACTTCCTGCTGGCGGGTGATGTGTTCACCAAGGACCAGATCATGGCCTATATCGATCTGAAATGGGAAGAGGTGTATACCTACGAGCACACCCCGCACCCGATCGAATATGCGATGTATTACAGCTGCTGATCGGTAGCGCGAGAGACGGAAAAAGCCCCCGCTGGTCGGGGGCTTTTTTGCTGCGAGAGGGGGGATTGAAGGGCTGCCGCCCTTCAAACTACCCGCTTCAAGGGGGGTATACATACCCCCTTGAAAAACCCCCGTGGATATTTGGGCAAGATTGAAAGGATCAGCGGCTGAGGCCTGCGGCCAGCGCCGGTTGGTCGAGGGAGGCGAAGCCGTAATGGCGCAGCCAGCGCAGGTCGGATTCGAAGAAGGCGCGCAGGTCGGGGATGCCGTATTTCAGCATCGCGATCCGGTCGATGCCAAGCCCGAAGGCAAAGCCCTGCCATTGATCCGGGTCGATCCCGCCCGCGCGCAGCACATGCGGATGCACCATGCCGGAGCCTAGGATTTCGAGCCAATCCTTGCCCTCACCGATTTTCAACTGGCCACCTTCCCAGGAACAGCGAATGTCCACTTCGGCAGAAGGTTCGGTGAAGGGGAAATGTGAAGCGCGGAAGCGCAACTCGACCTCATCGACCTCGAAAAAGGCGCGGCAGAATTCTTCGAGCGTCCATTTGAGCTGCGCCATCGAGATGTCGCGGTCGATGGCCAGCCCTTCGACCTGATGGAACATCGGCGTATGGGTCTGGTCCATATCCATGCGGTAGACGCGGCCCGGCGCGATTACACGGATGGGCGCGCCCTGATCCTGCATCGCGCGGATCTGGACGGGCGAGGTATGGGTGCGCAACACATGCGGCGGGCGGTTGTCGCCGGGGCCGCGATGCATGAAGAACGTGTCATGTTCCTGCCGCGCGGGGTGCTCGGGCGCGATATTGAGCGCATCGAAATTATACCAGTCGGATTCGATCTGCGGCCCTTCGGCCACGGCAAATCCCATATCCGAAAAGATCGCGGTCAACTCGTCCATGACCTGACTGATCGGGTGGATCGTGCCCATGGGACGCGGACGGCCCGGCAGGGTCACATCGAGCCATTCGGCTTTCAGCCGCGCGTCAAGTGCAGCATCTTCAAGGCTCGCGCGGCGGGCTTTCAGCGCCGCGTCGATCTCGGATTTCAGCCCGTTCAGGACCGGCCCCGCGCTCTGGCGTTCCTCTGGGCTCATCTGGCCCAGATCGCGCATCTTCAGGCTGATCTCGCCCTTCTTGCCAAGGGCCGCCAGGCGCACGGCCTCCAGCGCGTCGGGGTCAGCCGCGGTTGCTATCTGGTCGAGGAATTTGCCGCGAAGGGCGTCGATGCCATCCATGTCCGTCTCCTGCCCGCTTTCCGGGCGCTGATCCATTGCGCGCGGGCGTAGCGGGTCGCACCGACGATTGCAAGCATCTGCCCCGTCAAAGCGAGAGCAGACGCGCCGCGATGGTGAAATAGATCAGCACCCCCAGCACATCGGCAATCGAGGTGACAAGCGGGCCTGAGGCCGCAGCCGGGTCGCGGTTTATCTTGGCAAAGAGGAACGGCAGGCACATGCCGATCAGCGCGCCCATCAGCACGATTGTCACCATGGCCAGCGCCACGACCACGGCAATATCTGGCCCGCCGCGCCACACCCCGATCACCGAGACGGCCAGGGCCATGGTCAGCCCGAGTGTGAGCGCGATCACAACTTCGCGCACCAGCAGGCGGCCGAAATCCGACGGTCGCACATCGCCGGTCGCCAGCGCGCGCACCATCAGCGTGGCCGATTGCGTGCCCGCATTCCCGCCCGAGGCGATCAGCAGCGGCAGGAAGAACAGCAGCGACAGATGCTCGGCAATCGTATCTTCGAAATGCGCGATGCCCGCGCCCGAGAAGATATTGCCGAACACGAGAAGCACCAGCCAGAAGATGCGCGCGCGGTAGAGTGCCGCAATCGTGGCTTCGGCCACCGACATATCCAAGGGTTGAACGATCGAGCCCTTGTGGAAGTCCTCGGTCACTTCCTCTTCGGTCACATCCATCGCGTCATCGGCGGTAACGATCCCCACGAGGCGATCATTATTGTCAAGCACCGGCAGCGCCAGCAGGTCATAGCGGGCGACCAGACGCGCGGCTTCTTCCTGTTCGTCATCGGCACGCACCCAGACCGGTTCTGTATCCATGATCTCGGAAATGCGCTGGCGCGGGCGGGCAGTCAGCAGGTCGCGCAGACTGACCACACCGATCAATTTGCGCGCCTCGTCGATGATATAGGCGTAATAGATCGTCTCGGCCTCGATCGCCTGCATCCGCAGCGCCTCGATCGCCTGGGTCGAGGTCATCTCTGGCATCAGGGTCGCGTAATCCGAGGTCATGACCGAACCGACGGTCCATTCCTCATAGGCGGCAAGGCGGCGCAGATCCTCGCGCTCGGCTTTGGAGAGCGCGGGCAGGATGGCTTCCTGCGCTTCCTCGTCCAACTGCTTGAACAGGTCGGCGCGTTCGTCATGGCTCATGGCGGTCATCAGCGCGACCAGTTCGCGCCGGGGAATACGGGTGGCAAGGTCGATCTGGGCGCGTGCGCGCAGATAGCCCAGAAGTTCGGCCTGATCATGCAGCGGCAGAAGGCGCAGCACGGTCAGGTCATCCCCCTCGTCCAGTTCCTCGATCAGCGCGGCGACATCGGCGAGTTCCTGAGTTTCAAGAAATTCGCGCACCGCCTCCTGACGCTCCTCGCGCAGCAGACGCGCGATCTCTATGGCGATGAAACCGGCATCGAAATCAGAACGTTCATTCTGCACATCGATGCGGAGGTCGCTGAGCGTGGTCTGGATTGACATGGTGCCTCCTGCGTGCTGCTTCGCCGCAAAGCGGGGCAGCACAGCCGGGGCTACACCCCTTTGGCGGCCCGCGTCAGGCGCGGCTGGTCTGTGTCATCTGTTTCCGGGCACATGTTCTGCGCCCGCCTGGAACTGCCGTCCATTGTTGTCCCATAGATCAGCGTCGACCCTCTCGCCGACAGCGCGGTGATAGGAAGGTTTTCGCCAAGAGTCAATTTCTTAGCGCGGCCTTGCAGGGCACGGAACGGATTTGCGGAAAGCATGGGCAGGGCGAGAACGGCACGGGCACCCGGCGCCATGGGACCGGGCTGAACCGCAGGCAGGGCGACCCGGTTTGCGGCAGGGCTGGATGCGTGCAAAGGCGCGACAGCCCTGCCGCGCCCTCGCTGTACTTGCAGCTGGTGACGCCCGCCCGAAAGCGCTTAGCCCAGGGCAGGCTCTGTCACAGGCGGGGGCTGTGCCACGACGCGATCCCGGCCTGTCGCCTTGGCGTGATAGAGCGCGCGGTCCGCGGCATGCATGAGGTCGCGCAGGTCAGAGCCATCACGCCCCAGAACCGCAAGCCCCGCCGAGACCGTGATCGGCGGCAGGCTCTGTCCAAGCGCTGTCAGTCGAACCTTGCCGATGGCCGCGCGCAACTCTTCGGCTTTCGCCAGCGCCTGGGACATGTCGTGATCAACGCCAAGCAGGATGAATTCCTCGCCGCCGATCCGGCAGGGATGCAACTTGTCGCTGCCCAATGCGGACATGGCACGGCCCACTTCGCCCAGAACCTGATCCCCGGCATCATGGCCGAAACGGTCATTGAATGCCTTGAAATGGTCCACATCGACCGAGATCAGCGACAGTGCGCGCGTGTCGCGCAGCGCAAGGGTGATTTCGCGCTGCGCCTGATCCATGAACCAGCGCCGGTTCCACAGGCCCGTCAGCGGGTCGCGCAGCGATTTCTCGTGCAATTCCTGCCGCAGCCGCACATTGGCCACAGCAAGGCTGATCTGCTCGCCGCAGATCAGCGAGATTTCCCAACGATTGCCCAGCACCTGATCGCGCATATGGCGCATGACGCCACCTTCCTCGAACCCTTCGAACACGATATGCATCAGGCCGATGGTTTCGCCATGCGCGATGATCGGCAGGCAGAAATAGGGCGTGCCGGGTTTGGTGACATGATCGCAGACAAACTGGATGGGTTTCTGTCCATAGGCATAGGCGCGGCCCCGGCGCAGCGCCCAGCAGTCATCGGGCAGGATATGATGGGGGAAATCCGGCAGGCTGCCCCAGCTTGTGGCAAGATCCAGCATGGTGCGGTTCTCGTTATAGACATAGAGCGCGCCATCGGCTTCGGGGATCAGCGTGTGCATGGCGCGCTTGATCACCATCAGCAATTCATCGAAGGATTTTGCCGAATAGAGCCATTCGCTGGTCAGGGCCAGAAGCTGACGTTCGGACTGGCGCAGCGCTTCGGCATGGCGCATTTCCTCATTCTGCTCTTCCAGCAGCTTGCGTTCTGTAATGTCGCGCATGGTCGAGATGAAATGCGTATGCCGGCCCGAGGCATCATAGACAGGGGTCACTTTCAGATCGACCCAATAGGCCGCGCCGGATTTCGAATAAAGTCGGATATCGCGGCGGATTTCGCGGCGCTGCTGGCAGGCAAGGCGGATCTGGCGCAGCGTATCGGGGTCGGTTTCCGGGCCGTTCAGCGCCAGCCCGGCATCCTGACCGATCAGTTCCGTCTCTGAATAGCCCGATTGCGCGGTGAAACCGGGATTGACCCAGAGCGCCATATGCGCCGGGTCAGAGATGATGATCGCATCGGACGAGTGCCGCAGCACCAGTTCGGAATAGAAGCGTTCGGTGCTTTCCGCCGCGCTGTCCTTCAGGTCTTTCGCGCACATTCGGCGCCCCTCTGATCTGCCTTGTGCCGCATAGTCTTGCACAGGATTGTTAAGACTTTCTTGCCCTGTGCTCTGGCCTGCCCGTGACAAAGCTTTCCAAAGATCCTAGCCTTGACCCGTGATGCAGGGTGCAGGCCGCCCGTGCAGGATGACGACCTATCAAGGAGGATACTGATGCTTGATCAAGCCACTGATCTGAAATCGCTTTTGCGCGACCCTACGCTCCTGGAGACCCGCGCCCTTGTCGCTGGGGAATGGGTTGATGCGGATGACGGGGCCACATTCGCCGTGCGCAACCCTGCGCGTGGGGATGTGATTGCCGAGGTGGCGGATGTGACGCGCAAGGAAGCCGCGCGCGCCATCGCGGCCGCCGAGGCTGCGCGCCATGCCTGGGCCGCGCGCACGGCCAAGGACCGCGCGGGCGTGTTGCGGCGCTGGTTCGACCTGATGATGGAGAATCAGGAAGATCTGGCCGTGATCCTGACCGCCGAGATGGGCAAGCCACTGGCCGAGGCGCGCGGCGAGATCGCCTATGGCGCGGCCTTTGTCGAGTGGTTCGCCGAGGAAGCGCGGCGCGTCTATGGCGAGATCATCCCCGGCCACCAGCCCGACAAGCGCATCTCGGTTCTGCGCCAGCCGATCGGGGTTGCGGCCTCGATCACGCCGTGGAATTTCCCCAATGCGATGATCGCGCGCAAGGTTGCGCCTGCGCTGGCCGTGGGTTGCGGGTTCGTGGCGCGTCCGGCCGCGGAAACCCCGCTCTCGGCACTCTCGATGGCGGTGCTGGCGGAACGCGCGGGCGTGCCGAAGGGGCTGTTGTCAGTGCTGCCCTCCAGCCGGGCCTCGGATATCGGCAAGGAGTTCTGCGAAAACCCGATTGTTCGAAAACTGACATTTACCGGCAGTACTGAGGTGGGCCGGATCCTGCTGCGGCAGGCGGCGGATCAGGTGATGAAATGTTCCATGGAATTAGGGGGTAACGCGCCGTTCATCGTATTTGATGACGCCGATCTGGATGCGGCGGTCGCGGGTGCCATGATGTCGAAATATCGCAATAATGGCCAGACTTGTGTCTGCGCCAACCGCATCTATGTGCAAGCCGGGGTCTATGATGCCTTTGCCGAGAAGCTGAAAGTGGCAGTCGAGAAATTGCAGGTCGGCGACGGTCTGGCCGAGGGCACGGATCTGGGCCCGCTGATCAATACCGAAGCGGTCGAGAAGGTCGAGGATCATATCGCCGATGTGCTGGCCAAAGGCGGCGCAGTGCTGACCGGCGGGCGCAAGCATGGCAATGGCGGCAGTTTCTTCGAGCCGACCATCGTGACCGGTGTCACGCAGGAGATGAAGGTCGCGACCGAAGAAACCTTCGGCCCGCTCGCACCGCTCTTTCGGTTCGAGACCGAGGAAGAAGTGATCGCCATGGCCAATGACACGATCTTCGGGCTGGCGGCCTATTTCTACGCGCGCGACATTGGCCGCATCACCCGCGTACAGGAAGCGCTGGAATACGGCATTGTGGGCGTCAATACCGGGATCATCTCGACCGAGGTCGCACCCTTTGGCGGGGTCAAGCAATCGGGGCTCGGGCGCGAAGGTTCGCTGCACGGGACCGAGGATTACCTTGAGATGAAATATGTCTGCCTGAGCGTCTGAGCAGACCGGAGCAGGGCCACAGGCGCGCTTGCGCGCAGGCCCTGCGACCGGACCGAGGGGGCTCGATGCCCCCGAGGTCCGACCGCCGTCACGCCTCACCGGGTCGGGAGCAGCCCGGAGAGCGCCGCGCGCAGATGCGCGTCATCTTCCAGTTCCAGCCGCACCGGCAGCGCCAGAACCTTTGCACGAAAAGACGCGGGCAGGCGCACCGCGTCCTTCTCGGTCGTGACCAGTTGCGCGCCAAGTGCCTTGGCTTCCAGCGCCAGCCGCGCCATCAGCGCGTCGGTCAGCGGCTGGTGATCACTCAGCGCTTCTGCGCGCAGCACCTCTGCCCCTTCGCTGCGCAGGGTCGCGAAGAATTTCTCGGGCCGCCCGATGCCCGCGAAGGCCAGCACCCGCAACCCCTGCCAGGACATCCCCATCTGCAAGGGGCGAAGGGCGCCCCGCAGCACCGGCAGGTTCAGACCGTCCGCGCTGAACCGCGCCTGCATCTCGGGCGGGCCAATGCTGATGATCATATCGGCGCGCGCCAGCCCCGCCGCCACCGGTTCGCGTAGCGGCCCTGCGGGCAGCACCCGGCCATTGCCGAAACCCACTGCCGCATCGACCACGATCAGCGACAGATCCTTCGCCAGCGCCGGGTTCTGGAACCCGTCATCCATGACCAGCATTTGCGCGCCTGCCGCCACCGCTGCGCGCGCGCCTGCCGCGCGGTCGCGCGCTACCCAGACCGGGGCAAAGGCCGAAATCAGCAGCGGTTCATCCCCCACATCCGCCGCCATATGATCGCGCTCGGACACACGCAGCGGCCCTTCCAGCCGCCCGCCATAGCCGCGCGAGATCACATGCGGGACCGCGCCCATGCCTTGCAACATCTGCACCAATGCGATGACCGTGGGGGTCTTGCCGGTGCCGCCCACATTCAGATTGCCCACGCAGATCACCGGCACCGGGGCACGCCAGTCGGGCGGGCGCGCCACTCGCCGCGCGGTCTGGCGGGCATAAAGCGCGCCAAGGGGGGCCAGCAGATGCGCCAGCAGACCGGGCCGCGCAGGCGGGTTGAACCAGAAACCGGGCGGGCGCATCAGTGCCCTTTCCGGGCGCGCACCGCCCGCATCAGCGCCTCGATCACCGTCTCTGTCGCCTCATAGCCGTTCGAGATCACCTGCCAGCCGCGATGCGCCTGATCGGCGGCCTGTTCGGGGCGCAGCGCCGTGCAGATCGCCGATCCCAGCGCATCCGCGCTCTGGATCATCCGCGTGGCGCGGGCTTCGCGCAGCAGGTCGAAAGCTTCCGAATACCGCCCATACACCCGGCCATGCACGGTTGCACAGCCCAGCCCCGCCGGTTCCAGCGGCGAGACCAGCGCCCCCTCGCCCGTCAGCGACCCGCCCAGATAGCACGCGGTGGCCAGCCGGTACCACAGCCCGCGCTCGCCTTCGGTATCGGCGATATAGACCTGGGTCTCCGGCGTCACCAGATCATCGACCGAACGCAGCGCGGTGTTGAACTGCGCCGCGAAGTGTTCTTTCAGCGCCGGGCCGCGCTGCGGGTCCGCCGGATGCAGGATCAGCGCGAGCCGGTGACTGTCGCGCAGGGCTTCACGATGCGCGGCCAGAATCACCGCCTCTTCGCGTTCCGGCACACCAACGGCCAGCCAGATCGGGCGGTGACGAAACGCCTCGGCCAGCGCGTCGCGTTCGGCCTCGTTGCAGCCAAGGGCCGCGGGGGTGGCCGATAGCCTGCCACAGAGGCTGAGCGCCTGTTCGGACAGCCCCTGATCCAGCCAGGCTTCGCGCGCCGCAGGGGATTGCAGGAACACATGATCCAGACAGGCCAGCACCGCGCGCGAAAACCCTGGCAGATGCCGCCAGCCCGAGGCAAAGCCCGGCGCATCCGTGTCGATGGCGAAAACCGGCACATCGCGGCGGCTGAGCGCTGTGATCATGCCCGCAGGCAGGACCGTTGCGGCCACCAGAAAGGCTGCGGGCAGATGTCCCTGCGCGGCCAGTTCCTGCACCAGCGCGGGCGCATCGGCGTCGAGGGGCAGAACCACGCGCCCCGGCAGATCCGGCAGATCCTGCGCGGCCGTTTCGGGCAGGGTCAGCAGCACGCCCAGCCCATCTTCTTTTTGCAGCACGGATTCCGAGAGGGTGACAAGGATCTGCGCCTCGCGCGCGTCATCGCTATGCATCCACAGGCAGGGGCGCGGCAGACGCGCCAAGGCGGCGGGAACGCTTGCCGGACGGTTGCGCGACAGAAGATAGAGCTGCCCGGCCAGACTGCGCATGGCTAAAGCCCCCCTGCCGGGGCGGCGTGGTCGCGGGCAATCATGATCAGCGAATGGGGCAGCACCGGGGACGCGCTCTTTGTTGTTGTGTGGCGTCTAGATAGGCCGGAAAGTGGCATGAAGGGAAGTGTTCCGGCACCGTCTGGTGGTCGAGACCTGACGGAAGGCTCCGTGATCTTGGGCGAGTGGCAGTTCTGCGGGACGGAGTGGCCGTATGAAGGTGAGAGAGAAGCCGCGCCCCGCCCGCCCGCCGGGGGGGGGGGGGGGGCGCCCCCCCCCCCCACGGCCTGCGGCCTTGACTCCGCGCTTGGGCTCTCAAGCGAGCGTCTGCAATGGGCTCCACGCGCTCAGTGGGTCTCTTTCGTCAGGTGGGAAACACTAGCCGCTGCGCGCCGCCAGAAACGCCGCGTGCAGGACCGGATTGGCGGCGATAACCCCGTCCGAGGCCGGGTGTTCCGTGTCAAAGCGCAAGCCTGCCCCCTGGCCCGAGGTGACGATGCCGCCTGCCTCGGAGATCAGAAGCGCGCCTGCGGCGATATCCCAATGCCATGTCGGGCGCAGGGTCAGCATGGCATCGAACGCCCCTTCGGCGACCAGCGCCATGCGCCAGGCAAGCGAGGGGCGGAAATGACGCGCGACCTGTGGCACGCCGCCGGGCCAGTGTTGCGGCTGCAATTGCGGATTGGCCGCCAGCACCTGTGCGCCGGTCAGGTTCGCTCGGGGGCTGACATGAATGGGATGGTTATTGAGATGCGTGCCATGGCCCAGCGCGGCCTTGTAGCACAGATCAAGCATCGGCAGATAGACCACGGCGGCCAGCGGCACGCCATTCTCGATCACCGCGAGCGCATGGGCAAAGCCCTTCTGCCCGTCGATGAAGGAACGGGTGCCGTCGATCGGGTCGATGATGAACATGCGCTCTGCGTCCAGCCGGGCGGGATCATCGGCGCTTTCCTCCGAAAGCCAGCCATAATCGGGGCGCGCGGCCATCAGGCGGGCGCGCAGCATGCTGTCGATTTCCAGATCGGCCTCGGTCACTGGCCCCTGCCCTGCGCCCTTGTCCCAGATGCGCGGGGTGGCCCCGAAATGGCGGCGGGCAATGTCACCCGCCGCGCGGGCCGCATCAGTCAGCAGCGCCAGATCCTCACGCCCCGGCAAGGGTCATCCCTTCGACCAGAAGCGAGGGCACCACGCTGGACAGATGGTCCTGCGCGTCATTGGCCGGGATGATCCGGCCCAGCATCTCGCGCAGATTGCCTGCGATGGTGCATTCATTGACCGGATACGCGATCTGCCCGTTTTCCACCCAGAAGCCCGATGCCCCGCGCGAATAATCGCCGGTTGTGGGGTTGATCGTCGAGCCGATCAGCGATGTGACCAGCAGGCCCGTGCCCATCTCGGCCAGCAACTCTGCCTGTGATTTCGGCCCTTGCGTCAGGATCAGGTTAGAGGTCGAGGGGGCGGGCGGCGCAGAGGTGCCGCGCACGGCGTTCGCGGTGCTCTCCAGCCCCAGCTTGCGCGCGGTCGCCAGATCCAGCACCCAGCTTTGCAGCACCCCGTCTGCGACCAGATCCTTGGCGCGGCTTTGCAGCCCTTCGGCGTCAAACGGGCGCGAACCAGTGCGGCGCACGCGCAGCGGGTCTTCGCGCAGGCTGATCCCCTTGGGCAGCACGCCCTCGCCCATCGCTTCGCGCAGCCAGCTGGAACCGCGCGCAATCGCGCTGCCATTGATCGCACTGACCAGATGCCCGATCAGGCTGGAGGCGATGCGCTCGTCATAGAGCACCGGATAGGCCCCGGTCCTGGGGCGGCGTGCCCCATGCCGGGCGACTGCGCGTTCCCCGGCCAGTTGGCCGATTTCTTCAGGGTCCGGCAGGTCGGATTGAAAGATACGTCCCTCGGCACACCAGTCACGCTCCATGCCTGTGCCCTCGCCGGAAATCGCCACGCAGGAAATATGGCGCGAGGAGCGCCCATAGCCGCCCTGAAACCCGTTGGTCGCCGCCAGCCAGATCGCCTGTGAACCATAGGCGGCAGAGGCGGATTGCACCTGGCTCACCCCGCGCACGGCCTGCGCGGCGGCCTCGGCACGGCGGGCATCTTCCTGCAGGATTTGGGGCGCAGGCTCAGCGGCGGGGTCGTAGAGTTGCAGCCCCTCGGCAGAGCGCAGCATGGCCAGTTGATGCGTCTCGGCAAGCCCCGCATAGGGGTCTTCGGGCGCCTCTCTGGCCATGGCGACGGCGCGGGCGGCCATCGCTTCCAGCGTTTCAGGGCGCGTGTCGGAAGAGGAAATGCAGGACTGCCGCTGACCCACGAAGACGCGTAACCCGATATCGAGGCCTTCGGAGCGTTCGGCATGTTCCAGCCCGCCCTTGCGCACATCGATCGAGATCGAGGTTCCTTCGATCACGATGGAATCCGCGGCATCCGCCCCTGCCGCTTTCGCCGCTTTCAACAGCGCATTGGTGACGGATTTGAGCGGCGCGGTCAGATGGTCGTCGAACATGGGGCAGGCTCCGGGCGAATGCTTCGGTCTGATCTAGTCGCTTGGCCGGGAAAATGAAATGCCGGATGCCGAATTTTGGCCCGGCAGGGCACAATGCGCAGGTTCCGGGTCGCGAAGGTGCACGCAAATCCCGCATCAGGTCAGGGTCTTGATGGAGTGTCCCATGCCGCCCGAATCCCTTGCGCTGATCCTGTTCCTTTTGCCGCTGGCATGGTCGCCGGGGCCGGGCAATATCTTCTTCGCCACGCTGGGCGCGCGCGAGGGGCTGCGCGCAAGCTGGCCTGCCTCGCTGGGTTATCATCTGGCCACATGGGTCGTGACACTGGCCTTGGGTCTGGGGTTCAGTCATCTGGCCGGGATCGCGCAGCAGATGGCGCAGGGCATGGCGCTTGCGGGCGGGGCCTATGTGCTGTGGATGGCATGGCGGCTCTGGGGGGCGGGGCCTGTCGCGGGCGCGTCACAGGCGCGGCGCGCGGGTGTCATGGACGGGGCTGTGCTGCTGGTGCTGAACCCCAAGGCCTATGCGATCATCGCCGCCATGTTCGCGCAGTTTCTCGCCGATGACCGCAGCCCAGAGCGCGTGCTTTGGGTGACGACGCTGTTCACACTGAATAATCTTGTGGCCTTTACAGTCTGGACATGGGCCGGAGCGCAACTCTTGCGGCTATGGCAGGCGCAGCTCAGCGCGAAGCTGCTCAATCGCGGCTCGGCGCTGATGCTCGCGGGGGTCGCGGTCTGGATGATGCTACGCTGACACGCAAAAAGCCCCGAGCAGATGCGCGGGGCCTTGCGTTGTCTCAGCCGTTCGACGCAGCGACCCGCAGGCCGCGCCGGCCCGAGCCACCACCGTCCGAATGGGTGTCCATGAAATTCATGACCAGCGGGCGGATATTGTTGCGCCAGGATTTGCCCGCGAAAATACCGTAATGGCCTGCGCCCGGTTCCAGATGGCTGGCCTTTTGCTCGACCGACAGGCCCGTGAGCAGGTCCAGCGCCGCAAGGCACTGGCCGGGCGCGCTGATATCGTCCTTTTCGCCCTCGACGATCTTCACGGCAACCGTGGTGACTTTCGAGAAATCAACCTTGTGGCCGTTTACCGTGAACTCATTGCGCGCAATCTCGCGATTCTTGAAGATGCGCTCGACGGTCGAGAGGTAGAATTCCGCAGTCATGTCCATGACCGACAGATATTCATCATAGAAGCGGTTATGCTTGTCGCGCTCACCGGCCTCGCCCCGCGCCTCGGCCGAGATCTTGTCGACGAAAGCCTGCGCGTGGCGTTCCATATTCATCGAGATGAAGCCGCCAAGCTGCAACAGACCCGGATAGACCAGCCGCCCGACGCCGGAATATTTGAACCCAACGCGCTGGATGGCCAGATGTTCAAGCTGCCCCATCGTCACGCTGCGCCCGAAATCCGTGACTTCGGTGGGTGCGGCATGCGGATCGACCGGACCGCCGATCAGCGTCAGGGTGCGCGGCTGCGCCGACGGGTCAAGTTCGGCCAGATAGGCCGTTGCGGCCAGTGCCAGCGGCACAGGCTGACATACGGCGATCACATGCGTATCGGGGCCAAGATGGCGCATGAAATCGGTCAGGTAGAGCGTGTAATCCTCGACATCGAACTTGCCTTCGGACACGGGAATATCGCGCGCATTGTGCCAGTCTGTCACCCAGACTTCACAATCGGGCAGCAGGCTTGCCACTGTGGACCGCAAGAGCGTTGAGTAATGACCCGACATGGGCGCACAGAGCAGGACGCGCCGCTCTTTCTCAGGACGGCCATGCACCTTGAAACGCAACAGATCACCGAAGGGGCGCGCGATCTCGACCTTTTCCTCGACGATGTGATCGCGCCCGTCCTCTGCCACGACCGAGGCGATGCCCCAATCGGGTTTGATCACCATGCGGGCGAAGCTGCGTTCCGTCACGCGGCCCCAGGCCGACATCACCTTGAACATGGGATTCGGGGCCATGCCCCAGATCGGGTAGGACGCGAAAGCACGGGCAGAGGCGCCCATCCATTCATTCGTGTTGCGAATCGACTCCATCAGGTCGTAGGTCGCCATACCCTTCATGTCTGTCCCCATGCTGCGCGACATAATCTTGCAAGATTCGACGCTTTTATTCGCTCTTGTGCCTCGTTAAGATCGCCTTGAGTGACCTATGCTGCACATGCGAAGAATAGGGGGGAATTCTTAACATGACAACTTCCGAATATGATGATGACCAAAAAGTCGAACGCATGAAGGCAAATATGGCACGCGTTGAAGAGTTGACGCACCGCCTGACCGAAGCGCTCGCCCATCGCGATCCGCCCCGCCCCAGCCTGCAAGCCCCTGATTCGGACTTGTTTCTGCACGCGGTCACGGCCTATTGGACGGAAATGGCCAAGAATCCTTCGAAAGCGCTGGAACAGCAGCTGGATTATTGGGGCAAGGCGCTCAAACACAATATCGAGGCCCAGCAGGTGCTGCGCAGCGGCAAGATCGCGGCGCCAGAGGATCACACCCCCGATGATCGCCGCTTCTCGAACCCGCTCTGGAAATCGCACCCTTATTTCAACTACGTCAAGCAGCAATACCTGCTGGCCACCGAGGCGATGACCAATGCGGTCCAGTCGCTGGAAACGATCGATGACCGCGAGAAACGCCGTCTGGGCTATTTCACCCAGCAGATCGTCGACATGATGGCGCCGACGAATTTTCTGGCCACCAACCCGGATGCGCTGATGAAAGCGGTCGAGACCGAGGGCGAAAGCCTGGTGCGCGGTCTTGAGAACCTTGTGCGCGATATCGAGTCGAACAAGGGCGATCTGCTGGTGACGCTGGCCGACAAGGATGCGTTCAAGGTCGGCGAGAATCTGGCCATGACACCGGGCAAGGTGGTGTTTCGCAACCGCATGTTCGAGTTGATCCAGTACACGCCCACGACCGAGAAAGTGCGCCGCACGCCGCTGATCATCTTCCCGCCCTGGATCAACAAATTCTATGTGATGGATCTGAAGCCGCAGAACAGCCTGATCAAATGGATCGTGGATCAGGGCTATACGCTGTTTGTCGTGTCCTGGGTGAACCCCGATGCGTCCTATGCCGATGTGGGCATGGATACCTATGTCGAAGAGGGCTATCTGGAAGCGATCCGCGTTGCGCGCGAGATCACCGATGAGAAACAGGTCAATGTGATCGGCTATTGCATCGCGGGCACCACACTGTCGCTGACACTCGCATTGATGAACAAGCGCAAGGATAAATCCGTGCGCTCGGCGACCTTCTTCACCACGCTCACCGATTTTTCGGATCAGGGCGAGGTGGGGGTGTTCCTCGAAGATGATTTCGTCGACGGGATCGAGGCGGAATGCAACGACAAGGGGTATCTTGACAGTTTCTTCATGTCGAAGACCTTCTCTTTCCTGCGCTCGAATGACCTGATCTATGGCCCTGCGATCCGCGCCTATATGATGGGCGAGGCCCCGCCTGCCTTTGACCTGCTCTACTGGAATGGCGACGGCACCAATCTGCCGGGGCGGATGTGCGTCGAATATCTGCGCGGGCTGTGTCAGCAGGACCGCTTCGCCGGGGCCACCTTCCATATCTGCGGCGAGGATGTGACGCTTTCGGATGTGAAGCACCCGGTCTGCGCGATTGCCTGCGAAACCGATCACATCGCGGCCTGGCGGTCGAGCTTCCGGGGCATCTCGAAGATGGGCGGCAAGGACAAGACCTTCATCCTGTCGCAATCGGGCCATATCGCCGGGATCATCAATCCGCCGAACAAGAAGAAATACGGCCATTATGCCGGTCCCGCCCCCGAGGGCACGCCCGAGGACTGGCGCGCGGCGGCCGAGTTCCATGAAGGCTCATGGTGGCCACGCTGGGAAGAGTGGCTGCGCGGCAATTCCGGGGCGCTGATTCCGGCCCGCACGCCGGGTGATTCGGACTACCCTGCGCTGGCGGATGCGCCGGGCACTTATATCGTCAGTTCGAAAAATCCCGCTATGTCATAGAGTTAAACTGCAGTGCAGGATAAAAATGCTGCACTGCAGAAAAAATCCTTGAAATGCTGCGCTGCAGCATGCATATTCATGGTCAGTAGCGGGGATGAAGACATCGACCTGCAACAGACATGGAGCAAGGAGAAACCCCATGACCAAGACCGTTGATTACACCAAGATGATGAAAGACATGATGGGTTCGTTCCCGATGGACACGTCCGCAATGCAGGACGCATTCAAATCGCAGGCTGCCCTCGCCGAGAAAATGAGCAAGGTTGCTCTGGAAGCTGCCGAGAAGTCGACCGAAGTGTCGACCAAATGGACCAAAGCCACGCTGGCCAAGGTTGGCGAAGTGTCGACCGTGAAGGAAGATCCGGCTGACTACTCCAAAGCCATGACCGATTTCGCTTCGGCTTCGGCTGAAATGGCTGCCGAGCATGTCGCTGCTTTCGCTGAAATCGCGAAAAAAGTGCAGATGGACACAGTTGAGCTGATGATGGCTGCCGGCAAGGACATGCAGGAAGAAACTGCAGCTGCCGTCAAGAAAGCCACCGACACGGCGACCAAAGCCGCCAAGGCTGCAGCACCTGCGAAGTAAGCTGCCAGACTTCGTACCAGGTATCTGATCCTCCCTGAAGATGCCTGACCAAAGGGCGAGCGCATGACGCTCGCCCTTTCCTTTTGCAAAAAGCCCGTCTAGTCTTGCTGCGATGCAATATCGTTCGGCCTGAGGGGGAACCATGTCCGACACTGCAAAGCCGCTTCTGATCAAGCGATATGCCAGCCGCAGGCTGTATAATACCGAGACCAGCGATTATGTGACGCTGGAAGATATTGCAGGATTCATCCGCGAAGGCCGCGAGGTGCAGATTGTCGATCTTAAATCCGGCGATGACCTGACGCGGCAATATCTGTTGCAGATCATTGCCGAGCATGAAAGCCGCGGCGAGAATGTCCTGCCCATTGATGTGCTGACCGATCTGGTGCGCAGCTACACGACGCAGGCGCAGAGCGTGGTACCGGAATTTCTGGCCATGTCCTTCGAGATGCTGCGCGACGGGCAGTCGAAGATCATGGAAAACATGTCCAAGGCCAATCCCATGGCGGCCATGCCGGGATTTGAGGAAATGCAACGCCAGCAACAGGCCTTCATGAAGACGATGATGGCGGGCTGGCCGGGCTTGCAGCCGAAATCCGATGCACCGGGCGACAAGGACGATCTCGACGAGATCAAGAAGCAACTGGCGGAATTGCAGAAAAAGCTGTCCGGCATGAACTGAGTCCCGTAGGGTGCGTGCTCAGCACGCACCCTACCTTTGCGTTGTTCACATTCCGAGCCGGTCGCGCAGCGCATACCATGTCATCGCCAGCACCAGAAGCGGGCTGCGCAAAGCGCGTCCGCCCGGAAAGCTGGGCAGTTTCACCCGCGCCATCACATCGAAACGCTCGGACTGGCCCGCGACCGTCTCGGCCATGATCTGCCCCGCCAGTGTCGCCAGCGCCACCCCATGTCCGGAATAGCCCGATGCTGACAGCACATTCGGCGCTACCCGCGCGAAACAGGGCAGTCGCGTCATGGTGATCGCCAGTGTCCCCCCCCAGGCATAGGCGATTTTCGCGCCCTCCAGTTGCGGGAACACCTCCAGCATCGGCTTGCGCACGGTCTGCTCGATATCGGGGAAACGGTAGCCATAGCTTTCGCCCCCGCCGAACAGCAGCCGCCCGTCCTCTGCCAACCGGAAATAGTTGATCACGAATTTGCTGTCGGCAACGCCCACATCGCGGGTCAGCACCGTGCCTTCGGGCAAGGGATCGGTCGCGATGATGAAATTGTTGATTGGCATGACCTTGGCCGCGACCTGTGGCACCAGCCCGCCCAGATAGCCATTCGCGGCGACCAGCACATGCGCGGCCTCGACATGGCCGTGCTGGGTCTGCACCTTCACTTTCGCACCATGCTGGATATCAACGACCAGCGAGTTCTCGAAGATCTGCGCCCCGGCCCCAAGTGCTGCCCGCGCCAGCCCCAATGCGTAGCGCAGCGGGTGCAGATGGCCTGCGCCGTGATCCAGCACCCCGCCCTGATAGGCCTTGCTCCGCACAATCGCCTGCACGCCGTCACGATCCAGCGCCTCGATATCGGTATAGCCATACTCCCGCGCCAGTTTCTCGGCATAGGCATGGGCATGGGGCACATCGCGCGCCTGCCAGTCGGCATGCAGCACGCCCGATTTCCAGCCCACATCCATGTCGAACCGCGCCACCAGCGCCTGCACCAGATCGCGCGCCTGCAAGCCGATGTCCCAGAGTTTGCGCGCATCGTCGCGCCCCATCATGCGCTCGATGGCATCCTGCTCGATCCGCTGGCCCGGCCCGACCTGCCCGCCATTGCGCCCCGAGGCGCCGAAGCCCACGCGATGCGCGTCCAACACCACCACCGAGTAGCCGCGCTCGGCCAGATGCAGCGCCGCCGACAGCCCGGTATAGCCCGCGCCGATGATGCAGACATCCGCCTGCACCGCCCCTTCAAGCGCAGGTTGGCGCGGCAGCAGATCCGCTGTCGCGGCATAGAAGCTCGGCGGGTATTCCCCCGCCCGGTCATTGGCGAAAAGCAGGTTCATACGTTCAGCAGCAGATGCTCGCGTTCCCAGGGGCTGATCACCTGCAGGAACTCGGTATATTCATTGCGCTTGACCGCCGAATAGATGCGGCAGAATTCCGGATCGAGGATCTCGTGCAGCCGCGTGGCCCCGTCGAACATGTCAAGCGCCGCGCCCAGCGTCATCGGCAATTCGCCCTCATCCATATAGGCATTGGTGCGACATTCCTCGCGCGGTCCAAGACGTTCCTTCAGCCCCAGATAGCCACAGGCGAGCGAGGCCGCGATGCCCAGATAGGGGTTGCAATCCATCCCCGCCAGACGGTTCTCCACCCGGCGCGAAGCGGGCGAGGAAATCGGCACCCGCAAGCCCGTGGTGCGGTTGTCATAGCCCCATTCCAGATTGATGGGGGCCGCGAAATCCGGCACATAGCGGCGGTAGCTGTTCACATAGGGCGCGATCAGCGCAACTGCCGAGGGCAGGTGCCGCTGCAACCCGCCGATGAAATGCATGAAGGCGTCGGTGCTTTCACCCGCATCCGTGGAAAAGATATTCTTGCCCGTCGCCGTGTCTATGACCGAATGGTGGATATGCATGGCGCTGCCCGGCTCACCCTCGATGGGTTTGGCCATGAAGGTCGCGAACATGTCATGACGCAGCGCCGCTTCGCGGATCATGCGTTTGAAATAGAACACCTGATCGGCCAGATTCAGCGGATCGCCATGCGCGAGGTTGATCTCGACCTGCCCTGCCCCGCCCTCTTGCAGGATGCCATCAATCTCCAGCCCCATCGCTTCGGCGAAGTCATAAATGTCGTCGATCACCTTGCCATATTCATCGACCGCAGACATGGAATAGGCTTGGCGTGCCGCCGCGCGCCGCCCTGTGCGGCCCATGGGCGGGATGATCGGCATATTGGGGTCAAGGTTGCGGGCGACGAAGAAGAACTCCATCTCGGGCGCGATCACCGGCTGCCAGCCTTCGGCACGATAGAGCTCAAGAATGCGTTTGAGGACGTTGCGCGGCGCGGTGCTGATCGGGCGGCCTTCGCTGTCCTCGGCATCGTGGATGATCTGCAATGTCCAATCCGCCGTCCAGGGCGCCGCCGTCGCGGTCGAGAAATCCGGGCGCATGATCATGTCGGGTTCCAGATCAGCCCCGTCGCGGAATTCGGCCCAGTCCCCGGTGATCGTCTGCAGGAAAATCGAGTTTGGCAGATAATATTTCGTATCTTCGCCGAATTTGAACGCAGGCATGGCCTTGCCGCGCGCGACTCCGGCGATATCGGCGATGATGCACTCGATTTCATCAAGACGCCTGCCAGACAGGAAATCGCGGGCGGGTTGCGGGATCTGGTCGCGCCAGTTGCTCATGTAGCCTCCGATGGCGCGGCATTGCGCGCGTGGGTCTTGAAATGCTCTGCGATCTGCGTCGCGATCCGGTGCGCATGCCGTGTGCCGCCTTGCTGCGCTTCGGCTGCCTGCAAGAGCGGGTCGGGCACCACACCGCGCCCGCGCGTGTCGATCAGCCCTTGCACAAAGTCATCCTCAAACTCGGGATGGGCCTGCACTGAATACCCGTGCGCACCGTAAGCGAGCGCCGCTATGGCGCAGAATTCGTTTCTTGCCAGAACCTGCGCGCCCTTGGGCGGGGTGATGACCTGATCCTGATGCCAGGCGTTCAAGGTCAGTTTCTCGCCCCCGAAATCATAGTCCTGCGCGCCGACAGCCCAGCCGCCGCTGAATTTCGCGACCTTGCCGCCCAGCGCCTGCGCCATGATCTGATGGCCGAAACAGATGCCCACAACCGGCACCTGCGCATCCAGCGCGTCGCGAATGAACTGTTCCAGCGGCGGGATGAACGGGTGATCCTCATAGACCCCGTGGCGCGAGCCGGTGATCAGCCAGCCATCGGCATCATGCACAGAGGCGGGAAATTCCATCGCTTCGACATGCCAGGTGGCGAAATCGAAGCCCTGCCCGTCAAGCAGGCGCTCGAAGAGATCAGGGTAATCGCCAAGCCTGCCGCGCAAGACCTCGGGCGACTGGCCGGTTTGCAAGATACCGATTTTCATGCCTGCCTCGCTGAATTTGATCAAATTTAGCACTCTCTGCCTTGCCTTCGCAAGAGGTCAGACAGATTCCAGATAGAGATCGCGCACAGCCTGCTCGGACAGGGATGCAACCCCGGCCATTTCCTGACGTTTCGTGCGGATCATGTTGTCGATCAACATCGGATCAAACAGACGCGACATCAAGGGTTCGTTTTCAAAGGCCGCCAGCGCCTCGGCCCAGGTGCCGGGAATTTGCGGCAGCGCCTGCGCATAGGCGTCACCCGTGATCGGCGCGGGTGGCGTGATCTGCTCGTCCAGCCCGACAATGGCCGCACCGAGTGTTGCCGCCATCAGCAGATAGGGGTTCACATCGCCGCCCGCCACGCGCTGCTCGAACCGGCGTGCCTTGGGGGCACCGAGCGGCACCCGGACCGACGCCGTGCGGTTCTCATGCGCCCAGCAAATGCCGGTGGGCGCATGGGCATTGGGCACCAGACGGTCATAGCTGTTGGCATGGGGTGCGAAGATCAGGGTCGAGGCGGGCATGAGATGCAGCACGCCGCCAATGGCGTGGCGCAGCGCCTCGGACCCGTCCGGGCCGCCATTGTCGAAAATGTTGCGCCCGTCGCGATCGAGGATCGAGACATGCAGATGCAACCCGCTACCCGAGGCTGCCGGATAGGGTTTGGCCATGAAACTTGCGGCCATCCCATGCGCCCGCGCCAGCCGCCGGATCAGGATCTTGAAGAGCCAAGTGTCATCGGCCATTTTCAGCGGGTCATCGCTGTGATGCAGGTTGATCTCGAACTGGCCCGGCCCGGCCTCGGATGTGGCGGTGTCCGCATCAATACCCATCGCCTCGCACCCTTCATAGAGCGCATCGAAAAAGGCGTTGTATTCATCGAGCATCCGCATCGAGAGCGTCGCGGCCCCCATTGCGCGCCGTCCTGAGACCGGGCTGCGCGGCGGCAGGAATTGCGGCTCGGAATCGTCGATCAGGTAGAATTCCAGCTCGGTCGCCGTGACCGCGCGCCAGCCTTTCGCGTCCAGCATGGCCTTGATCCGGGCGAGCGCATGGCGCGGATCGCCCTCGAACGGGCGGCCATCGGCGTGATACATCCACATCGGCAGAAGTGCGGCATCCGGCCCCAGCCAGGGCATCGGCAGCAAGCCCCGTTCGGTGGGAAACAGGAACCCGTCGGCATCGCCGGTTTCAAACACCAGCGGGCTGTCCACGATATCATTGCCCCAGATATCCAGGTTCAGCGCCGAGAGCGGCATTTTGGACGTGCCTTGCAGAAGCTTGTCATATTGCGCGGCAGGCACGCGTTTGGCGCGGGCCTGTCCGTTCAGATCAGCGACAGCAACACGGATATTGTGCAAAAGCGCGGGGTCAGGCGTCATGGATCACCGCAGATATGTGGGACGGAAGCGCAGGCGCGGGCGGATGGCTTGCGGCAGGTGGCGGTTGAGCCGCCGGTTGGCGAGACCGAAAATGCCGATGATCGCGAGTGTAAGCGCAATGAAATAGGCCGCGACAATTGGATAGGCCACAAAGGGATTGAAGGTCTGATCGACGAAATAGCGCGCGTAATAGAAGGCCTCGCCCGATTGCTGGCGCGCGGGAAAGGCCGAGAGGAAGACGAGTGTCGTGGAATGGGTGAGGAAAATCGCCTCATTGGTGTAACTGGGCCAGGCGAGGCGCAGCATCGAGGGAAACACCACGCGGCGGAATTTTGTGAAGCCGGACATGCCGTAAGCATCCGCCGCTTCCAGATCGCCCTTGGGGATGGAGCGCAGCGCGCCCACAAAGAGTTCTGCCGAATAGGCCGTGGTGTTCAGAACCAGCACGATCACGCCGCCCACCTGCGCTGTGGTCAGGGCCGAGGTGTTCACGGTCAGGGTGATGAAACCCAACGGAATGTCGATGCCCGAGCGCGGCAAGAGCACGAAGGCCGAGTAGAAGAAGAAGAACTGGATGAAGAGCGGCGAGCCGCGGAAGATGAAGATGAAGGCCCCCGCGGGGCGGTTCAGCAGCGGGTTCTCGCTGAACCGCGCGACCGCGACACCGACCGCAAGGAAGAAGCCGATCACGAGCGCCACGCCCGCGAAATAGATGTTCCACAACAGCCCGCCACCGATCAGGAACAGCTGATCGCACAGCGTGATATCAAGCCCGCGCGGCAGCAGATTCGCGCCATAGTCGCGCCCCAGAGCGCGGAGCGCATAGTCGCTGAAACTCTCGGCACAGCTTCTCATCTGGCGTCCCCTGTGATGCAGGGACAGTGTGGGGGGCGCTGCCCCCCCGGCTGCGCCGCCCCCCGGAGTATTTCGGGCAAGATGAAATGGCTCATGCGGCGGCCGCCTTTCGCATCCGCTCGCCTGCGGCAGTGGCCTGCCCGCGCGAAAGCCTTGTGTTCAGCCGCGCGAAAGCGCGTTCCGAGGCCCAGGTGAGGAACAGGTAGAAACACAGGAGCCCAAGGAAATACCACATGCGCCAGTCAGGATGCGGATAGGCAAAGAGCGAAGTTTTCTGCCCGCCCAACTCGCGCGCCCAATAGACGATATCCTGAATGCCGAGCAGAAACAGAAGCGGTGTGGCCTTGATCAGGATCTGCCAGATATTCGAGAGGCCCGGCAGCGCATAGACCCACATCTGCGGCAGCACGATCCGGCGAAAGGCCTGACGCGAGGACATGCCGTAAGCTTCGGCAGTCTCGATCTGCGCTTTGGGAACGGCCTGCATCGCTCCGTAAAGCGTGTTGGCGACGAAGGCTCCAAAGACCAGCGCGAAGGCTGTGACCGCCATGCCGAAGGCGTAGATATCGCGCACCCAGGCAGGGGAATTCACCGGCGGCACCTTGGCTTCGCGGCAGACGATGAAGTCATTGCCCTGCCGGATCGGCTGGTCCCAGTCCGGGCAGTTGATCTGGTGCATCACCCATTCGATGCCCTGGCCCAGCGCGATCGGCACGAAGAGGAAGAACACGATATCGGGCACGCCGCGCACGATATTGACATAGCCCTTGCCCAGCCAGTTCAGCGGCCAGAAGCGCGAGCGCAGCGCAAGCGCGCCCAGCAATCCCATTCCCAGCGCCACGGGGGCCGTGATCGCCAAAAGCACGATCACCACGCCAAAGGCGCGGTAGAACTGCAGATGGGTCGCATTTGTCAGATAACAGGCGAACCATTGCCAGTCCGGCAGGATCGAGGGGTCTGTGCAGAAGCTGAACATGGGGGTGCGTGCCGATCGGGGCAGGGTCACGCCCTGCCCCGATGCCTATGGATCAGAATTTCGGATGATCTGCGCCGAACCACTTCTCGATCATCACATTGAGCGAGCCATCGGCTTTCATCTCTTCGATCACAGCGTCGAGCGTCGCGCGCAATTCTGTGTCAGACTGGCGCAGACCGATACCGATGCCGCCGCCAAGGATCACGTCATCGCCCAGGAAAACCAGCTCACCGTTGGAATCGGCAACATAGGGGGCGAGAAACGCCTTGTCGGCCAGCACCGCGTCGGCTTCGCCATTGCGCAGCGCCGAGATGGTTTCATCGGGCGTCGGGAATTCCAGCAGATCGGCGTCGGTTTCGGCCACAAAGCCTGCCTGAATCGTGTTCGACTGTGCTGCAATCACACCGCTGTCGCGCACCGACACATCGGTATCGGCAAGCCCGATGAAGGCAGAGGGTTCGGGCAGCAGGTAGTTCTGGGTAAAGGCGATCACTTCCATGCGCGCCTCGGTGATGCTCATACCGGCCATGATGGTGTCATAATTGCCGGAGACGAGGTTCGGAATGATCGTGTCCCAGTCATTGATCACCCATTCGCAATTCAGTTCCGCGCGCGCGCAGATTTCATCGCCCAACTCGCGCTCGAATCCGTCCAACTCGCCGGTTGCATCATTGAGAAAGTTATACGGAGGGTAAGCACCCTCGCTTCCCATCCGCAGAATATCCTGCGCGAAGGCACCTGAGGCGCCGAAAAGGATGGCCAAGGCAGCCAGAGTGGTTTTTTTCATGGTTCGTCTCCCTGTTTCCATTGTTTTTGGGGGGTTGCCCTCAGTCCATCAGCGAATGGCTGAGAAATTGCCTGAGCCGCGCGGATTGCGGCGATCTGAACAGGGACTCGGGTGGTCCCTGCTCCTCGATCCTGCCATCATGCAGGAACACCACATGATCGGACACATCTGCCGCAAGGCGCATGTCGTGGGTCACGATCAGCATGGTACGCCCTTCTTCAGCGAGCGCCTTGATCACGCGGATGACTTCCTGTTCCAGTTCGGGGTCCAGCGCCGAAGTGGGTTCGTCGAACAAAAGCGCTTCGGGTTCCATGCAAAGCGCGCGCGCTATGGCGGCGCGCTGCTGCTGGCCGCCCGACATCTGCGCGGGGTAGACATCGGCCTTGTCGCCAATCCCCACCTTGTCGAGCAACGCGCGGGCGCGGGCCTCGACCTCGCTGCGCTCCTGTTTCAGCACATGCAGCGGCGCTTCCATCACATTCTGCAGCACGGTCATATGCGACCACAGATTGAAGCTTTGAAACACCATCGACAGATTGGTGCGGATGCGCGTGACCTGCGCGCGATTGGCGGGCTGGCGCGCCAGCCCCTGCCCTTTCCATGTGACCGGCTCACCCTTGAACAGAATCTCGCCCTGCTGGCTGTCTTCAAGCAGGTTGCAGCACCGCAGAAGCGTTGATTTCCCCGACCCGGACGAGCCGATCAGCGCGACCACATCCCCCTTCTGCGCATTGATGCTGACCCCCTTGAGCACGTCGAGCGACCCATAGGCCTTGTGCAGATCGCGGATTTCGATGACAGGCGTGGCGGGCATGGGGCTCTGGATTTGATCAACTTTCACCCATTAGCACGCAGTCGCAGGGGTTTGGCAAGCCTGTTGCGCGGCATCGCGTCGCTTGACGCTAGGGAAATCGCCCCGATGCACAAGCCTTGCACGCCTGCCCCGCCCCTTGTAGGGGAAGGAAAACCCCTTTCACACGCGGAGCGAGCCATGGCGTCCTATCAATATGTCTATCACATGGATGGTGTGTCCAAGACCTATCCCGGCGGCAAGAAATGCTTTGAAAACATCCGCCTGAACTTCCTGCCCGGTGTGAAGATCGGGGTTGTGGGCGTGAATGGCGCGGGGAAATCCACGCTGTTGCGCATCATGGCCGGCATGGACAAGGATTTCACTGGCGAGGCCTGGGCGGCAAAAGGCGCGAAAGTGGGCTATCTGCCGCAAGAGCCGCAACTCGACGAGTCCCTTGATGTGCGCGGCAATGTCATGCTGGGCGTGGCCGAGAAACAGGGCAAGCTGGACCGCTATAACGAACTGGCCATGAACTACTCGGACGAGACCGCCGAGGAAATGGCCGCCCTGCAAGACCAGATCGACGCCGAAAACCTGTGGGATCTGGACAGCCAGATCGATGTCGCGATGGAAGCACTGCGCTGCCCGCCCGATGATGCGGCTGTGGCGAACCTCTCGGGCGGCGAAAAGCGCCGGGTCGCGCTGTGCAAACTGCTGCTGGAAGCGCCCGACATGCTGCTTCTGGATGAACCGACCAACCATCTGGATGCCGAAACGATTGCCTGGCTGCAAAAGCACCTGATCGAATACAAGGGCACGATCCTGATCGTCACCCATGACCGCTATTTCCTCGATGATATCACCGGCTGGATTCTGGAACTCGACCGCGGCCGCGGCATTCCCTATGAGGGCAATTATTCCGCATGGCTGGAGCAGAAAGCCAAGCGGCTGGCGCAGGAAGCGCGCGAGGACAAGGCGCGGCAGAAATCGCTGGAGCGGGAACTGGAATGGATCAGGGCCGGTGCGAAAGCCCGCCAGACCAAATCGAAAGCCCGGATTCAGGCCTATGAGGAAAAGGCCAGCCAGTCCGAGCGCGAGAAGGTTGGGCGCGCGCAGATCATCATTCCCAATGGTCCGCGTCTGGGCGGCAAGGTGATCGAGATCAACGGTCTGAAAAAGGGCTATGGCGACCGGCTGCTGATCGAGGATCTGAGCTTTGCCCTGCCCCCCGGTGGCATTGTCGGCGTGATCGGCCCCAACGGCGCAGGGAAATCGACGCTGTTTCGCATGCTGACCGGGCAGGAACAGCCCGACGAAGGGACGGTGGAATTCGGCGACACGGTGAAACTCAGCTATGTTGACCAGTCCCGCGACGCGCTGGATGCGAACAAGACCGTGTGGGAAGAAATCTCGGACGGGCTGGATGTGATCATGCTGGGCGATGCCGAGGTCAATTCGCGCGCCTATGTGGGGGCGTTCAACTTCAAGGGCGGCGATCAGCAGAAGAAGGTCGGGCTTTTGTCCGGGGGTGAACGCAACCGGGTGCATATGGCGAAACTGCTGCGCTCTGGCGGGAATGTGTTGCTGCTGGACGAGCCGACCAACGATCTGGACGTGGAAACCCTGCAGGCGCTGGAAGCGGCGCTGGAAGATTTCGCGGGTTGCGCGGTGATCATCAGCCACGACCGCTTCTTCCTTGACCGGCTGTGCACGCATATTCTAGCCTTTGAAGGCGAGGCGCATGTCGAATGGTTCGAGGGCAATTTCGAGGCCTATGAAGAGGACAAGAAGCGGCGTCTGGGGCCGGATGCGCTGGAGCCGAAGCGGGTGAAGTATAAGAAGTTTGCGAGGTAATGCGGACCTTTGACCATGTAGATAATAAACTATTTGAAAGTGACTTCTTCCTTCAGAAAATGGAGGAAGAAGACTTCAACATGTTTGCGATGAGGTGTTATTTTAGCGCATTTGTTTCATCCACGCGCAGCGTCACATTCGCGATCCAAGCTTCGATGAAGGGAACCGAGGGCTTCCCGGAATGGTATGAAATAATTAGGCAGAAGCTACGCGACGATCAGCTCGCGAGATTCTTCCACGAATGTCGCACTGATGATCAAAAACTCGGCTTCAACCATGTCGTAGGAGGAGTCTTCGACGGAAGAACGCCTCGGTTCTGGTTTGGTGAGCCTGAAAGAGGAAGATATAAGTTTCTTCCTGAAATTGATGTCCTGTCAGCATGTAGAAAATATATGGTGAAGATGTGTGAGATTGTTGACAGCGCCTACGAGAGATTTGGCATCGAAATTGATCCAGACCAACGCTACACGCCCGCTGGATTGAAGAAAGTTGGGATGAGCATAGAGGACCTTGAAGATTACCTAGGCTTTCCAAGACTTTATTCGAAAGTCAGCGAGGATTCAGAAGAAGAGCTTGAACTTAGGCTCGCTTCGCTTGTTCGCGGGGTACCTCGCAGCGCAGTGAAGCCATTGCTGATGCGTTATCTCGACAGACCTCTGAATTATCCAATGCACAGCTTTCGGCCTAGTGCACTTGGCACACAACAACCTGATCACTAACTGACAAAACTGGTTGGTGTTCGAGACCCACACTCAGGTCCTTGCTCTCTCCTTGACCGTCCGCACATTTGTACATACATTATGATCACCTTCGACTGGGACCACGGCAACAGTGCCAAATGTGAGAAGCACGGCCTGACCCGCGCCCAAATCGAAGCCATGTTCCGCGCGGGGCTTCACGTTGCGCCCGACCCTGAACATTCCACCGATGCCGAACAGCGGTTCATTGCTGTTGGCCTCACGCCCGAAGGCCGCGTAGCCTTCATCGCCTTCTGCTGGCGGGACGGCAAAATCCGCCCGATCAGCGCCCGTTACATGCACGCCCGCGAGGTTGCCCGCTATGCCGAAGCCTTCCCCGAAATCCGTCCCCGTCCTGACCACTGATCAGGCCGCCGAGGACTTCCTCGATCAAGACCTCTCGACCCTGGATTTCAGCCAGTTCAAACCCATGCGCTTTGAAACCTTGCCGAAATCCGCGCGCATCACCATGCGCCTGCCCGAACCTCTGATCGCCGCCCTGAAAGCCCAAGCCAAGGCGCGTGGCATCCCCTATCAACGCCTGATCCGCGAAGCACTGGAACGCGCGCTGGACGAAAACCCCTAACGCAACCCCAGATCCGCCAGCGCCGCGTCCAGTTCGGGCGGCAGGGCATCATCGCCCGCGCGGGCTTTCGGCAGATCGGGCGGCGCATCCGCCACCGCCAGATAGCGCCAGCCCTGAAACGGGCGTTTGGGGGCGGCGGCGGTTCGGATGATCTCGGGCGACAGCACGATCCCGCAGCGGGTGATCCCGTCGGCGCGGATCACCTCATCCAGCCGCAAAATCCGCTGCCGCGCCAGCACCACCCCCTTGAACACCCAATAGAGCGAGCCGCCCTTCAGCAATTCCCCGGCCCGTTTGGGCCACATCCGCGTCACATGGCGCGGCAACCCGTCCGGCCCCAGCGCGCGCGGGTCGCGCTGCCAGTCGGCCAGATCCTCGACCTGTTCCGCGCCGACGCAAAGTTTGATCAGATGAAGGGTACTCATATCCCCCCATTTAGCGCGCGGACTGGCGCTGCACCAGACGGTGCAGCCATATGAGCAGGCCAAGCCCTGCAAAAGTGATCGCAAGGGTCAGCACAAGCGTCGTATCCATGCCAAGCGTGGTCAGCCCCAGCCCGAAGATGAAGGGGGCCGCCGCCGCAAAGACCGAACGCATGGCGGCCAGATGCCCCAGCTTGCGCCCGATCCCGGTGGGGCCAAACAGCGCCAGCGGCACCGCCCCGCGCACGATGCTGGTCAGCCCCTGCCCCGCGCCGAACAGGATCGCGAAGGCCAGCGCCAGCCCCAGCCCGTCACTCGCGAAGATCAGCGCCAGAATCGCGCCCACCAGTGCCACGCAGGACACCATCGCCACGGTCAGCGGATGGGTGTGCCGCCAGAGCGTCGCGTCGACCACGCGAATGGCCACCTGCGCAGGCCCCATCGCCATGCTGACCAGATAGGCCTGTGAGCCCAGACCCAGCGCCAGCAGCAAGGGCACCAGATGCACGCCCAAAGCCGCAATCACGACCGCGATCAGCGCGAATCCGATGGCCAGAAGCCAGAAGCCCTGCCGCGCCGCCGGGCCGGTCAGGATCGGCCAGTCGGAGGCGATGACCGGGGCGGGCTTGTCCTCGACCCTGCCCGCCGCCTGTCGGGCAATCCGCGCCAGCCACAGATGCAGCGGCATCGCCGCCAGCAGGTTCAGCGCGGCAAAGATCAGATAGGTCGCGCGCCAGCCAATCGCCTCGTTCAGATATCCGGTCAGCGGCCAGAAGATGGTCGAGGCAAAGCCTGCAATCAGCGTGAGCCGCGTGATCGCCTTGCGGGTCCCAGTCGGCACGCCCAGCGCCAGCGCTGCGAAGGCCGCGTCATAGAGCACCAGAAAGCTGATCGCTTCCAGCAGGATCACGCAGGCCATGTAGAGAATGGCATTCGGGGCGAGCCCCAATGCGGCCAGCAGCACCGCGACCAAGACCGAGCCGACACTCATCACCCGCGGCGCGCCGAAACGGTCCAGCCACGGCCCCGCCAGCGTCGCCACCCCGGCACTGAGCAGCAAACCGATCGAGAACGCGCCGTAGAGCCAGGTTTCGGGGATGCCGAATTCAGCCGCAACCGAGGGCACCAGCACCGGGAATGCGTAATAGACCGCGCCATAGCCCAGAATCTGCGTGACGCCCAAAGCGATGACAAACCGCGCCCAACCGGGTGAAATCTCCCTCATGCCGCGCCTGTACCTGCCCCTGCCCGATTGGCTGCGACTATACGCGCGCAATCGGTGGTGCCAAGAGCGGTCTCTGGCGTTGACCCATCGCGCTCAGGGGCGTATGTTGGGCCTTCTTCCAGAATTACCCCAAAGGATACGCGCCATGAGCCGTTTTGCTGCCCCGATTGCCGAACAGATCTGGGACATGAAATACCGTCTGAAAGCGGCGGATGGCGCGGCTCTGGACGAAAGCATCGAGGATACATGGCGTCGCATCGCCCGCGCGCTGGCCGAGGTCGAGGCCGATCCGGCGCACTGGGAGGACCGCTTCTATGCTGCCCTTGAGGATTTCAAATTCCTGCCTGCGGGACGGATCACGGCAGGCGCGGGCACCGGGCGCGCGGTGACGTTGTTCAACTGTTTCGTCATGGGCACGATCCCCGACAGCATGGGCGGGATTTTCGAGATGCTGAAAGAGGCCGCCCTCACCATGCAGCAGGGCGGCGGGATCGGCTATGATTTCTCGACCATCCGGCCCAAGGGCGCTGCCGTGCATGGCGTGGCGGCGGATGCCTCTGGCCCCTTGTCGTTCATGGATGTCTGGGATGCGATGTGCCGCACGATCATGTCGGCAGGGTCACGCCGGGGGGCGATGATGGCCACCATGCGCTGCGATCACCCCGATATCGAGCAGTTCATCGCCGCCAAGCAGGATGCAGCACGGCTGCGCATGTTCAACCTGTCGGTGCTGGTGACGGACCCGTTCATGGAGGCGGTGAAGGCCGACGGGCCGTGGGATCTGGTGTTCGAGGGACGGGTCTATCAGACCGTGCAGGCGCGCGATCTGTGGAACCGGATCATGCGGGCGACCTATGATTATGCCGAACCCGGCGTGATCTTCATCGACCGGATCAATGCGGCGAACAATCTGAATTATTGCGAGACGATTGCCGCGACCAATCCCTGCGGTGAACAACCCTTGCCGCCTTATGGGGCGTGCCTGTTGGGGTCGGTGAACCTCGCGCGGCTGGTGGTGGATCCGTTCGGGCCGGGGGCGCGGCTGGATGACGCGGCGCTGGACGATCTGGTGCGGGTCGCGGTGCGGATGATGGATAATGTGGTCGATGCCAGCCGTTTCCCGCTGGAAGCGCAGGCGCAGGAAGCGCAGGCCAAGCGGCGGATCGGGCTGGGCGTTACCGGGCTTGCAGATGCGCTGTTGATGGTGGGGCTGCGTTATGGGTCCGATGAGGCGGTGGCGCAGCTCGATCAGTGGATGCATGCGATTGCGCGTGCGGCCTATCTGGCATCGGTCGATCTGGCGCGCGAGAAAGGCGCGTTTCCGCTGTTCGAGGCCGAAGGGTTCCTTGCCTCGGCCAATATGCGCAACATGGATGACGATGTGCGCAATGCGATCCGCGCCTATGGTATTCGCAACGCGCTGCTGACCTCGATCGCGCCGACAGGGACGATCAGCCTCTATGCAGGCAATGTCAGTTCCGGGATCGAGCCGGTCTTTGCCTATGAATACACCCGCAAGGTGTTGCAAAAGGACGGGTCGCGCACCGAGGAGAAGGTCGAGGATTACGCCGTGCGGCTGTGGCGCGAGACACATGGCGATGCGCCACTCCCTGCATATTTCGTCAATGCCCAGACGCTCGCACCGATGGATCATGTGAAAATGCAGGCGGCGGCGCAGAAATGGGTGGATTCATCCATTTCCAAGACAATCAACTGCCCCGAAGATATCAGCTTCGACGATTTCAAGGATGTCTATATGGCCGCCTGGGATCTGGGCTGCAAAGGCTGCACCACCTACCGCCCGAATGACGTGACAGGCTCGGTCCTGTCGGTGTCGGAAAAGACTGAAGCCGCGCCAGAGGCCGACAAAGGCGCGGATGTGGTCTATCTTTCCACGCCGTTTGACCGGCCTGCCGCGCTGGAAGGTCACACTTACAAGCTGAAATGGCCCGGCTCGGAACATGCGATCTATGTCACGATCAATGACACGGTGATCAACGGGCACCGCCGCCCCTTCGAGATCTTCATCAACTCGAAGAACATGGAGCATTTCGCCTGGACCGTGGCGCTGACGCGGATGATCTCGGCAGTGTTCCGGCGCGGGGGGGATGTGTCCTTCGTGGTCGAGGAACTGAAAGCCGTGTTTGATCCACGCGGGGGCGCCTGGGTCGAGGGGCGCTATATCCCGTCGATCCTTGCCGCCATCGGGGGGGTGATCGAGCAGCATCTGATCCGCATCGGTTTCATCGCGGGCGAGGGGCTGGGGTTGAAAGCAGACCCGCAGGCCGAGAAGATGGCAGTGGGCGAGGCCTCGCGCGGGCGGGCCTGTCCGGCTTGCGGGGCCTATGAGATGGTGATGATCGAGGGCTGCATGACCTGCCGCGCCTGCGGGCATTCCAAGTGTGGGTGAACCAAACCGCCCCCGGTCCGCTGCGGCAGGTCTCGGGCGGAAATAACTCTAGATGACGCCCTATCAGAAGTGTTAACTATTCGGTTACGAATCGTCCGACCAAATCAACGAACTTTGCGCCTCGGCGTCATTTTGGGAAGTTTCCATGCGCGTCATTAAAACCCTCAGAACTTTCTCGCTTGCGGTTCTGGCAGCCGCTTTCACGACCTCGGCCACGGCTCAGGATTTCCGCCCCTGGATGCACAAGGATATCCAGCGCGCCTGGGATCAGA
>JAFIEM010000151.1 GCA_020832555.1 Natronohydrobacter sp.
CCACTTCCTTGACCATCTGCGCGCCCATGTTCTCGAACTTGTCTTCCAGTTCGATTTCCTTGGCGACAGTCACACCGTCCTTGGTGATGCGCGGCGAGCCGAAGCTCTTGTCGATCACGACATTGCGGCCTTTGGGGCCAAGCGTGACCTTCACGGCATCGGCAAGAATGTTCACGCCGCGCAGCATACGGTCACGGGCGTTGGTGTTGAATTTGACGTCCTTAGCAGCCATTAGGGTGCCTCCTGGTTGTCTGAATTTCTGAATGCGGAGAAACGATCAGGCGATAACGCCCAGAATGTCGCTTTCCTTCATGATCAGCAGCTCTTCGCCATCGATCGTGACTTCGGTGCCGGACCACTTGCCGAACAGGACACGGTCGCCCGACTTGACGCTCGGTGCGATCAGTTCGCCCGAATCCTTGCGCGCGCCGTCACCGACCGAGATCACTTCGCCCTCTGCGGGTTTTTCCTTGGCGGTGTCAGGAATGATCAGACCGCCCTTGGTCTTTTCGTCGCCTTCGACGCGACGGACTAGAACACGGTCATGCAGCGGTTTGAATGCCATCTGAGAACGCTCCTCTGGTTCCAGGTTGAAATCGTATTAGCACTCACATCAGGCGAGTGCCAACGACGCAGAGATAGGGAAGCGCGCAGGACCTGTCAACACCCGCGTGCCGGGAAAAATCGTCCCAGGTCAAGCAGGTGATTGCATAGCTCTACGTCGGTTCGACGACCACGGCACGCAACAGCGCCACACTTGCCATTGCGCCTGCGTGACAACCACGGCATTGGCCGCTATAAGCCTGCGCGACACTCGCCATGGCCCTAGCTACGGACTTAAAAATGATCAAAGTTTTCGGACATTTCTCGCCTGACACGGATTCGACCGGATCGCCCCTGATCTGGGCGTGGTATCTCAATGAGATCCAGAATCAGCCTGCCCAGGCCGTGCTGCTGGGCAATTGCAACACCGAAGCGCAGTTTGCCCTGCGGCACTGGGGATTCGATCAGCCCGAGATCCTGACCGATCTGCCCGCGGGAACGCCCGTGGTGATTGTCGACACCAATAACCCGGCCGAACTGCCCGAGAGTATCAATGATGCCGATATTCTGGCAATAATCGACCATCACAAGCTGGTCGGAGGGCTGGAAACCAAGGGCCCCATCGACATTACCATCCGTCCGCTGGCCTGCACCGCGACGATCATGTATCAGTTGATCGGCGCGGATATGGCCAAGGCTCCGCGCGGGATCAAGGGCATGATGCTGTCCTGCATCCTGTCGGACACGCTGGAATTCCGTTCGCCGACGACCACCAACACGGATCGTACAATCGCGCAAGCGCTGGCTGATGATCTGGGTGTTGATATGGCGGATCTGGCAGCACAGATGTTCGCGGCCAAATCCGATGTCTCGGCCTTCTCGGCGGCGGAATTGCTGAAGATGGACGCCAAGAAATACGCCGTTGGTGACAAGACCTTCCGCATTTCGGTGCTGGAGACGACCTCGCCCGACCAGATCCTGTCGCGCAAGGCCGAATTGGTCGCGGCCATGCCGGGGGTCGCAGCGGAAGACGGCGCCGATGAGGTCATGCTTTTCGTCATCGACATCCTGAAGGAAGAGGCGACATTACTTCTGCCAACGCCGCTGCTGCGCGCAGTTGCCGAAAAATCCTTCAATGTCTCGGTTGACGGTGATCAGGTCGTGTTGCCGGGGGTCATGAGCCGCAAGAAGCAGATCATCCCGGTGCTCAGCCTGTGACCAGCCTTATTGCGTCTTTTGCCGAAATCTCAGGTCGATATAATCTGGCTCTGGTAGACCTCTGGGGCTGCGTGCACAATGGCAAGCAGATTTACCCGGCGGCCGAAGCGGCCCTTGTGCAGTTTCGCAAGTCTGGGGGGTGCGTGGTGCTTGTCACGAATGCACCACGCCCCAGCGCGGCGGTTGCCGAGCGCCTGCAGGAAATGGGTCTGTCAGCGGATGCCTATGACGGGATCGCCACATCGGGCGATGCCGCACAAGAGGCCATGCTCATGGGCGCGGTCGGACAGAGGATCTGGCATCTGGGACCAGAGAAGGATGAAAGCTTCTTCACCGATCTGCCCCACTGGGCAAAGGATCGCCCAGCCATCGAGCGTGTTTCTTTTGAGGACGCCGAAGGCATCGTCTGCACCGGACCTTTCAACGAATTGACCGATAAGCCGGAAGAGTATCGCGGGCGCTTCCTGTCGGCCAAGGCACGCGGGCTGAAGCTGCTCTGCGCCAATCCTGATATCGTGGTCGATTTTGGGGAAACGCGGCTCTACTGTGCAGGCGCGCTGGCGCAGCTTTATGATGAGATGGGAGGTGAAAGCCTCTATTTCGGCAAACCGCATCCACCGATCTACGATCTGGCACGCAGGATTTCAGCAGATCATGGTGTGCAGCTGACAGCGGATGGGACCATCTGCATTGGTGATGGCCTGCATACAGATATCCTGGGTGGCATTGGCGAAGGCATGGACACGCTTTTCATCACCGGTGGTCTTGCGGCATCAGAATTCGGGCCGGATGTCGAAAACCCGGATCCGCAACTGTTGGCAAACTGGGTTTCTGGCCAGAAAGCACAACCGACATTTGCCATCGGGCGATTGCGATAGCCCTGCCCTGCAAGTTGGCTGTACATTCACACGCCGCGGACATGGTCCGCGGCGTTTGTTCAGGCAGACATGCGACAAGGTGTCACGCAACATAATTACGACTTTATGGCCACTTTCGTATTATTCTTTCCTTGGCATATTGCAAGAACTCCGCTGAACCTGTATTGCTGCACTGCAACAAGGGTCGGATTCGTTGGTTTCGAAAGGATCGCAGAGATGTTGGACAATGGCATGAATGACAATCTTCCGCGCGGCACGATCTGCATCGAGGATCTTGAAATCGGCATGTCGCGTTATCTGCGCAAGGAAGTCACGGATCGCGACATCGAATTGTTCGCAGAAGTGTCGACCGACCGCAATCCGGTGCATCTGGACGATTCCTATGCACAGGATACGATCTTCGAAGGGCGTATCGCGCATGGCATGCTGACTGCCGGTCTGATCTCTGCCGTCATCGGTGAACAACTGCCGGGCCATGGCACGATCTATATGGGTCAGACCCTGAAATTCATGGCACCTGTGCGTCCCGGCGATACGGTTCTCGCAGAGGTCACTGTCCTGACCATCGATTACGCCAAGCGCCGTGTCACTCTTGAATGTCGCTGCTCGGTAGGGGATACGGTTGTCCTGAAAGGCGAGGCCACCGTTCTGGCCCCAAGCCGCAAGTTCGACTGACGCGGGGTCTGGCACCCCACAAGGGGGCAGATGCTGAAATTTCACCATTGGCGCGACCTTCCCGAAGCTGCACGCGGTGCGTCGATCGCGATGGGCAATTTCGATGGGGTGCATCGCGGGCATCAATATGTGATCGACCTTGCACGCAATCGCGACGCCCCGCTTGGGGTCGTGACCTTCGAACCGCATCCGCGCGAGGTCTTTGCCCCGGATGCGCCACCCTTTCGACTGATGAGCGCGGAAACGCGGGCGCATCGTCTTGACTGGCTGGGCGTCGAGCGGCTGTATGAACTGCCTTTCACCCGCGATCTGTCCGAACTCAGCGCAGGCGCTTTCGCGCATGAAGTGCTGACTTTGGGCCTTGGCGTGCGCCATGTCGTGATCGGGGCGGATTTCTGCTTTGGCAAGGGACGTACGGGCACGGCGCAGACATTGGCCGAACTCGGGGCCGAGCATGGCTTCGATGTGACGATCGCGCCCTTGCAGAATGATGGTGCGAATGTGTTTTCCTCAACCGCGATCCGCAAGGCCCTGAGCGACGGCAAGCCGCGCGAGGCCGCGTCCATGCTGGGGCATTGGCACCGGATCGACGGTCCCGTTCTGCACGGTGAGAAACGTGGGCGCGAACTGGGCTATCCGACTGCGAACATGTCGATTGCAGGACTGCATCCGCCGCGTTTCGGGGTCTATGCTGTTCTGGTGGACGTGCTCGAAGGGCCGCATCAGGGGAAATATCACGGGGTTGCCTCAATGGGCGTGCGCCCCATGTTCGGCGAGAACAAGCCCAATCTCGAAACCTTCCTCTTTGACTTCAAGGGCGACCTCTACGGAACGCCGCTTTCGGTGGCGCTGGTCGAACACCTGCGCGATGAGGTGCGTTTTGACAGTCTTGACGCGCTCATTTCCCAGATGGATGCCGACAGCGCCCGCGCCCGCGCCATTCTTGCGGCACTCTGAAATACTTTTTCAGTCTTGCCCAAATATCCTCAGGGGGTGAGACCAGCCCCGCAGGGGCAGGTCGAGGGGGCGCGAGCGCCCCCTTTTGCAGCGCCGCGCCCAAGGCCCGGCGGTCATTCTTCGAACAACCGCCCCTGCGCAACTGGGGCCGGCGCTGCAAGGCCCAGATGCACCCAGGCTTTCGCCGCCAGCATCCGTCCGCGCGGGGTGCGCGCGATCAATCCCTGTTGCAGCAGGAACGGCTCGATCACTTCCTCGATGGCATCCCGCGACTCCGACAGGGCGGCCGCGATGGTTTCCACCCCCACCGGCCCGCCGCCATAATTCTCTGCCAACAGGGACAGATAGCGCCGGTCCGCCCCATCCAGCCCCAGATGATCTACCCCCAGCCGCGTCAGCGCATTGTCAGCCAGTGCCTGTGTCAGTCGCCCGTCGCCTTCGACCAATGCGAAATCGACCACCCGCCGCAGTAAGCGCCCTGCGATCCGGGGCGTGCCACGCGCACGCCGCGCCACTTCGCGCACGCCTTCTGCTTCCGCCTTGATCCCCAACAGACGCGCGCCTCGCGCTACGATCAGGCACAGTTCATCCTCGGTGTAGAATTGCAGCCGCGTGGGAATCCCGAAGCGGTCGCGCAACGGAGTGGTCAGAAGCCCCAAGCGCGTTGTGGCCCCGACCAGCGTGAAGGGTTGCAATTCGATCCGCACTGTCCGGGCAGCAGGCCCCTCGCCGATCACCAGATCCAGCTGGAAATCCTCCAGTGCGGGATAGAGCACTTCCTCGACTGCCGGGTTCATGCGGTGAATCTCGTCGATGAACAGCACATCTCGGGCTTCCAGATTGGTCAGGATCGCCGCCAGATCCCCCGCCTTGGCCAGCACCGGGCCAGAGGTCATGCGAAACCCCACCCCCAATTCACGCGCCATGATCTGCGCCAGCGTGGTCTTGCCCAGACCGGGCGGCCCATAGAAGAGCGTGTGATCCATCGCCTCGCCACGCATCCGGGCGGATTGGATGAATACTTTTAGATTGGCCCGTGCTTCCTGTTGGCCGATGAATTCATCCAACGTCTGTGGTCGCAGCGCGCGGTCCAGTTCGGGGCTGTCCTCAGGCAGATCATCGCCGCGCAGGCTGGGGTCGGGCGTGGTCATGGATCAGCCTTTCGGAGCAAGCAGGCGCAGCGCGGCCCGGATCAGCGCGGGCGTGTCGGCCTCGGGGCTGGCGGCCTGCGCCTCGGCCACGGCGCGCGCGGCGTCAGAGGGGGAATAGCCCAGATTGCCCAGCGCCGACATGGCCTCGGCCACTGCGTTGCTGGCGGGCAACGGGCTGACGCTCGGAGCAACCACTGGTGCTGAGGAAGCTTCCGCTTCAGCGAGACGCGAAGGCACGGCTGGCACGGTTTCCACCACGGCCATCAGCGCGGGGGCCTTGTCCTTCAATTCATTGGCAATGCGCAGCGCCAGTTTTGGCCCGACACCGGGCGCCTTGCGCAGCGCGCCCGCATCGCCCAGCGCAATCGCGCGCGATACACCTTCCGGCCCCAGCGCCCCAAGAATGGCCAGCGAGGCTTTCGCCCCCACCCCCTGCACCGATGTCAGCACGCGGTGCCATTCCTTTTCCAGCAGCGTCTGGAAGCCGAAAAGCTGCATCAGATCCTCGCGCACCACCAGTTCGGTATAGAGCGCCGCAACCTCGCCCCGCCCCGGCAGCGCCATCAGCGTGCGTTCCGAGACATGCACGATATAGCCCACAC
>JAFIEM010000152.1 GCA_020832555.1 Natronohydrobacter sp.
GATGGCGGCTTCCAGATCGGCCTTTTCCTGCACCAGAAGATCATGCTCGCCCTGCACCTCGCGTGCATCCTCCTCGGCGCGCAGGTTCACCGCCCCCAAGGCATCCCGCGCCCGGCGCAAGCGGATCAGTTCTTCCTCCATGAGGCGCGCGTCGGGCATGGTCTCGGGGTCGGCTCCCAATTGCGCAAGCAGCGCATCGGGCGTGCAGTCCAGTTCTTCCTCGATCCGGGCCGCGGCAACCGCCACGCTTTCGCGCGCCGCATCGCGCCGCGCCTCAGCCCGCGCACGTCCCTCGCGCCCGTCAGACGCCGCCCGTTCCGCCGCCCGTTCCGCCTCGGTCGCTACACGCAACGCGGTTTCACCGGCCATCAGCGCATCGCGCGCGGCGGTCAGACGTGCATCGGCGCGGGCCAGTTCATCGCCAAGGGCCGCGCGTTTCAAGGCCATTTCCTCGGGCGCGGCGCTGGCGTCTTTCAACTCGGCCTCGGCCGCAGCCTTGCGCGCACTCAGATCCGCGATCCGGCCGTCCGCCGTTTCCAGCCGGTGCCGCCAGCCGCTCAGGGATTTCGTGATCTCCTGCGCGCGGCTCACGCGCGCGGTCGCCTCGCGTCGGGCCTCATCCGCCTGCGCGCGGCGTGACATCATCGCGATTCGCGCGCTTTCGACCGCCAGCCGCAAGCTTTCGATCTCGCGGCGTGCCGCCTCCAGATCGGCCAGACCAGCCATCTGCTGTTCCAAGCCCTGCCCGGTCTGGCGCAATTCGGCGGTCTCAGAGGCCAGCCGCTCCATCTGCGCTGTCGCCGTCTCGACCCGGCTTTGCGCGCTGGAGCGAGAGGATTCAGCCCGCGACAGTGCCCGCGTCGCCTCCATCAGTCGCTGATCCGCCGCGCGGCGTGCGTCGCGCGCCTGCTGTTCCGCGCGGGTCAACTCATCCAGCCGCGCCTTGTGCGTCTGATGCGCCGTGCGCAACTCTGAAAGCCGCGCCTCCTGTGCATTCATCTCGCGCGCCAGCGCGTCGCGCCGGTTCATCTGCTGCAGGCGCAGGGCCGCCGCACTTGGTGCGTCCTTGGCGGCCTGATGCAACCCGTCCCAGCGCCACAGATCGCCCGCGCGCGAGACCAGCCGCTGACCGGGGCGCAACGCCGCTTGATGCGCAGCACCTTCCGCGCCCTCCACGATCCCGATCTGGCTCAGCCGCCGCGCCAGCGCGTCCGGTCCGGTGACATGCGGGGCAAGGGGCGCGATCCCTTCAGGCAGGGGCTGTGCCTCCGGGTAGGGGGAAAGCGCAACCCAGCCTGACCCGCCCTTGGCCAAGGGCGCGCTCAGATCATCGCCCAATGCCGCACCCAAAGCCTGCTCGAACCCCGGTGCCACCCGCAACTGGTCAAGCAACCGCGCCCCATCGCTGCGGTCGCGTTCCAGAAGCCGGGTCAGCGCCGCAAGTTCGGCGCGGAGCGTGCTTGCCGCACCTTCTGCCTCGGCCAGAGCGCTGCGTGCCTCGGCCTCGCTTGCCTGCGCCTTGCCGCGTGTTTCCTCCAGCGCGTTCAGCGTGGCTTCGGCATCTTCGGTCAGAAGGCGCGTGGCCTCCAGTTCCGCAAGCGCCTTCGATACCTCTCCATCCAACGCTGCCAGGGCCGCCTCTGCCTCGGATTTCGCGCGCTCTGCTGTGCTATGCGCGCCTTCTGCCTTTGCCATTGCGGCTTGCATGTCACGGATCTGGCGGGCAAGCGACTGGTGCTGTGCGGCCAGTCGCGCCACATCTTCCGTTTTTGTCCCAAGTGCGGTTTCATGATCCTGCAAGGCGCGCGCCGCCTCCGAGGCCAGCGCCGCCGCGTCTGCCACCCGCGCATCCTGCCCTTCGCTGGCCTTGGCGATCTGCTCCTGTTCCCAGCCAAGTTGGGTGATCATTTCCTGCGCGTCGGTGTTCAGACTGGTCTCGCGCTCGATATCGCGGCCAAGCTGGGCAATGCGGGCCTGCAGGTCGCGCAAGATCTCGGCGGCGCGGGCTTCCTCATTGGCCAGCGTGTCGCGCTGCACTTCCAGCCGCTGCATCACGGCCCCTGCAACCGCCGCTTCCTCGCGCAGCGCTGGCAAACGATCCTCGGCCGCCAGTCGCGCCGCGCCGGCTTCGCGCGCTGCGCGTTCCAGCGTAGTACTTTCGCGCAACGCGGCTTGCAGAGCCTCTTCGGCCTCAAGGCGGGCGATATCCGCCTCGCGCCAGCGACGATAGAACAAAAGCCCCTCGACATGACGCAGCTTCTCGCCGATTTCGCGATAGCGCGCCGCCTGCCGCGCCTGCCGCGCCAGTTGCGCCAGTTGCGCGGCCATCTGGTCGATCACATCGCTGATGCGCTCCAGATTGGTCTCGGTCGCGCGCAGCCGCAATTCCGCTTCATGGCGGCGCTGATAGAGGCCGGAAATCCCCGCCGCTTCCTCCAGAATCCGCCGCCGCGCTTTCGGCTTGGCGTTGATCAGTTCCGAGATCTGCCCCTGCCGCACCAGCGCCGGGCTATGCGCGCCGGTCGAGGCATCGGCAAACAGCATCTGCACATCGCGCGCGCGGACTTCCTTGCCGTTGATCTTGTAGGCGCTGCCCGCATCGCGCGTGATGCGGCGGGTAATATCCAGCGTGTCAGCATCATTGAAGGCGGCCGGGGCCAGTCGCTCGCGATTGTCGATCTGCAGGCTGACTTCCGCGAAATGCCGTGCACCGCGCGAATCGGTGCCCGCGAAGATCACATCCTCCATCCCGTCGCCGCGCATTGCGGTCGGGCGATTCTCACCCATGACCCAGCGCAGCGCTTCCAGCAGATTGGATTTGCCGCAGCCATTCGGGCCAACCACGCCGGTCAGACCCGCATGAATCACCAGATCCGTGGGGTCCGTGAAGCTCTTGAAGCCATTGAGACGCAGACGATTGAATTGCACGCGTGATTAAACCCGACAGGACATTGGCCAACGAGTGTCCTTGCAATCAGGGGCCGAGTCAAGCGTCTTTGGCCCATGTTGCGCGGCGCTTGCATTGATCTACCAGATATAGTTTTCGCCTAACGCCTGCGACACCCTGCCACAGTGCGCTCCGACATCATATAGACATATTCATAACTATATATATTAAAGAGGACTGCGCCATGACACATCTCGCTCAGCGTCCATCGGACAGCTACTCACCCCTCTACTTCCTGGCATCCCTCGGGGCAGGTGGTCTTGCGGTCACATTCTTCATGTGGCTGATGCACTGGACCCCGCATCCGGGCCAGACCGTCCCGGTCTTCGAGGACATCATGGCGGCCTTTGCCGCAGGCAATATGCTCACGCAAGCCATGATCCTTGTCGCGATGGCAGGTATCGCCGTGTTTTCCTTCCTGAACTTGAAACTGCTGGTCTGGAATCTGCGCCGCTTTTCGGCATGGTCCAAAACCGACGGTTTCGCGGCCTTCTCGAAGACCAACGCGCAAAGCCAGGTTCTGGCCATGCCGCTGGCACTGGCCATGTCGGTCAATGTGCTGTTCATCCTTGGCATGGTCTTTGTGCCGGGGCTCTGGTCGGTCGTGGAATACCTGTTTCCGCTGGCGCTGATCGCCTTCCTTGCGATCGGGGCTTATGCCTTCAAGCTCTACGGCGGCTTCCTTGGCCGGGTGCTGACCGAAGGTGGCTTCAAATGTGCCGCCAACAACAATTTCGGCCAGATTCTGCCCGCCTTTGCCTTCGCCATGGTCGGTGTCGGTCTGGCCGCGCCTGCAGCGCTCAGCACCGTGCCGGCGCTCGCCGCACTCGGACTTGTGTTCTCGACCTTCTTCCTGATGACCTCTGGCCTGATCGCCGTTGTCGCCATGATCCTCGGCTTTCGCTCGATGATGGAAAATGGCGCGAACCCCGAAACCGCGCCGACGCTCTCGATCATCGTGCCGCTGCTCGCGGTTCTGGGCATCCTGAGCCTGCGCCAGAGCCACGGCCTGCACGAGCATTTCGGCTCCGCCGCACTGGCCGGGGAAACGCTGGTGACACTGGCCAAGTTCCTGTCGGTGCAGGTGATCTTCCTGCTCTTCGCCGGGCTGGTGCTGATCCGTCAGGGCTATGCCAAGCGCTTCCTGTTCGGCAATGAAAACTCGCCCGGTTCCTACGCTCTGGTCTGCCCCGGTGTCGGTTTCGCGGTGCTGATGCATTTCTTCATCAACAAGGGTCTGGTCGATGCGGGTCTGATCGCGAAATTCGGTCCCACCTTCTGGGCACTGACCGCAGTCGCGCTGGTGTCGCAAGCCGCGATGATCTGGCTGGTCTGGCACCTGAACCGCCGCCATTTCGGCAAGCCGCAAGCGCTGCCGATGCCCTCCGCAGCCTGAGAAACAGGGCTCAGATACGGGCTGGAACACCGGGGCCGAGCGAGAGGGTTAGCTCTCGCCCGGCTGCAGCACGCGCGCGAGAAAGGCTTTGGTGGTGGGGTGCAGGGGGGATGTGAAGATCGCCTCTGGCGGGCCTTCCTCGATGATACGTCCGCCAGAAAGAAAACAGACCCTGTCCGCCACGGCCCGCGCAAAGCCCATTTCATGGGTGACGATCACCATGGTCAGCCCGCGCGCTTTCAGATCGCGGATGATCGCCAGCACTTCGCCCACCAGTTCGGGGTCGAGCGCGGCTGTCACCTCATCGAGCAGCAGCACATCCGGCGTGGTCATCATCGCACGCGCAATCGCCACGCGCTGTTGCTGCCCGCCCGAGAGTTGCTCGGGATAGGCGCGGGCGAAGCGCTCCATTCCGAACCGGGCGAGCACCTCATGGGCGCGGGCCTCGGCTTCCCTGCGCGGGGTGCCGCGCACCTTGCAGGGCGCAAGCGTCAGATTGGCGAGCACGGTCAGATGCGGGAACAGATTGTAGGACTGAAAGACGATGCCCACCTTGCTTTGCAGTCCCGTGCGCCCGAACTGGCGGGAGTCATTTGCCAGACCGTCCAGCAGGATCGTGCCCGCGTCCGGCTCCACCAGTCGGTTGATGCAGCGCAGAAGGGTCGATTTTCCCGAGCCGGAAGCGCCGATCAGGCAGACCACCTGATGCGCGGCGATATCCAGATCCACCCGGTCGAGCACCAGATTGGCGCCGAAATACTTGGTCAGCCCACGGATCGTGATCGAGGACATTCAACCCGCCATCTGCAAACGCCGCGCCCGGTCGCGTCGGTTCACCCAATCGGCAAGCCGGGCCATGGGAATGGTGGCCAGAAGGAACAGAAGCGCAGCCACGACAAGCGAGGAATAGTTGAAGGTGGTTGCGGTGTAGATCTGCGCCTCGCGCACAGCATCGCGCACGCCGATGACCGACAGAAGCGCCACGTCCTTTTGCAGCGCGACCACGATATTCATCAGCGCAGGCAGCACATTGCGCAGCGCTTGCGGCAGGATCGCGTAGATCAGCGTCTGCCATTCGCTCAACCCCAGCGATTTGGCTGCAGCGCGCTGGCCCTCATGGACCGCGTCGATGCCCGAGCGGTAAATCTCGGCCACATAGGCGGAATAGCTGAGCACCATCGCTACCCCGCCCCAGAACAGGCCCGAATTGGGCAGGCCGGGGATGTTCAGCGCCGGGATGCCGAAACCGAACAGGATTACCAGCAAAAGCGCAGGCACACCACGAAAGAAGTCGATATAGAGCACCACCATCAGCCGGAAGGGGGCAAAGACCGGTCCGCGCAGCGAGCGCAGCACGGCGAGCACCAGCGCCCAGACGGCAATGCAGGCGAGCGCGATCAGCCAGACCTGCAGATTGACCACGAAGCCCTGAGCGACGCGCGGGGCGGCAGCAATCATATGGTCGATATTGAAGAATTGCGCCTTGATGCGCGGCCATTGGTCGGCGCTGGTCACAAGCCAGGCCAGCGTGCCGAAGACCAGGATGATCGAGGCCGAAGAGATCAGCCCCGGCATGAAGGCCGCACGCCAGTCGAACCCAGCGTTGCGCGGCGCAGGCGGCGGACCTTC
>JAFIEM010000153.1 GCA_020832555.1 Natronohydrobacter sp.
TGGCCCTCAACACAAAGCACCACGCAGCCAAAGTGCGACCGACTCCCGCCCCACCGTTGAGAGCCCGCCACAGGCCAATGCCGCCTTGGCTCTCTGCACAAAGCGCCACGCGGCCAGACTTAATCGACCCCGATCCGCCGTTGAAACCTCGCCACAGGCCAAAGCCCACCTTGGCCCTCAACACAAAGCACCACGCAGCCAAAGTGCGACCGACTCCCGCCCCACCATTGAGAGCCCGTCACAGGCCAATGCCGCCTTGGCTCTCTGCACAACGCGCCACGCGGCCAGACTTAATCGACCCCGATCCGCCGTTGAGACCCGGCCACTGGCCGAAGCCGCTTTGGCCCTCCCCACAAAGCGCCACGCGGCCAAGACGCAATCGACCCCGATCCGCCGTTGAAACCCCGCCAAAGGCCAATGCCCGCCTTGGCTCCCTGCACAAAGCGCCACGCAGCCAAGGCGCGACCGACTCCCGATCCGCCGACGAGCCCCCCCAACGGACGCAAGCCCCGAAAAAAATGACCAGCGCAAGGCATAGCAAAACCCGTCCCGCCCCGCGATGATCTGGCCGCAATGCGTCAGCAGCGCCATGCAACTCCGCGCCGCCTCAGACCGAACCAAAACCTCGAGCGCGATACCTGTGCGCGGCAAGACACGCCGCGCTCCGCTGCACCGGTTCCCCGCCTTGCGCATATTTCCCCTTTACACAGGCTCCTTCTCCGAACCCTCCCGTCCTGCCGTGATCTCAGCGGCATGCAGATATTCCAGCAATGCCCCCGAGACATCATCCTCGAATTCTTCCTTTCCCGACCAGGTGGTCAGTTCCCATTTCAGCGCATCCAGAAACTCCGCGCCCTGAATCCGCGCCAATTTGCGCAAGGCGCGTTCAAGCCCTTCCTCGCTATACTCTTCTCCCGCCAGATTGGTGCATTCGGTGATCCCGTCGGAATAGAGAAACAGCCTGTCGCCGGGCATCAGATACGTCTCGACCGTTGCATATTCCGCCTGCGGAATCAGCCCGATGGGCAAGCCCCCATCGCCGAGAAACTCGATCCGCCCATCCGCCCGCTGCAGGGCCGGATGCGGATGACCCGCCTGCACCAGCAACACCCTGCCGGAACTCAGGTCCAGATCGGCATAGGCAATGGTCAGATAGGTTTCGGTCTCAAACTCATCCAGCATCAGCTCATTGATCCGGCTGGCCACGACATGCGGCGGCCAGGCCTTGATCGAACCGGTCGCCGGGTCACGGCTGAGCGCGATATTCTGATTGCGGTCGCCCCCGGTGAACAGCCCCGCGATCCGCGCCCCCAGCATCGCAGCGGCGACCCCATGCCCCGCGACGTCAATCGCATAAATCCCGATCCGCGCCTCGTCGATGGCAAAGGTGCCGACCATATCCCCGCCGACATGGCCCGAGGATTGCAGCAACAGCGACAACCGGCTGCCGGAATAGTCATGATGGCGCTTGCGGATCAGCGATTGCTGCAGGCGTCTGGCCTGTAGCAGATCGCGGTCCAGCGCATCATAAAGTTTCTGCAACTCGTCCAGGGCCGCGCGCAATTCCTCGTTCTGGCGTCGTGCCTGCGCTTCGGCGCGGCGCGCGGCGTCGCGCGCGGCGTGCAACTCGGTCACATCCACCCGCAGGCTGACACGGCCGCCATCGGGGGTGCTGCGCTCGACGATCTGCAACACACGCCCGTCGGCAAGCTGCTGGCGGGTGCGCGTATTGCCCTGCGGCGCGCTCAGACGCTCGCGCAACCAGGCTTCCTCGCGGCCGATCGCAGCCGGATATTGCCCCTGTGCGATCCCGTAGCGCAGGATATCCTCATAGCGCGCGCCCTCGGCAAGGGCGGGTGCGCTCAGCCGGTAGAGTTCGCGAAACCGGTCATTGGCCAGCACAAGACGATCTTCGGCATCGTAATAGACAAAGGCATCATCCAGCGCCTCGACCGCAGCGACAAGCTGGCCGCGGGCCGTGCGCAGCTCGCGCTCCATTGCCAGCAGCCTCTCGCCCGCATTGATCCGCGCCCGCAATTCCGCAGGCGAGACCGGTTTCGACAGGAAATCATCGGCCCCGACATCCAGCCCCACGGCAACCGCATCCTTGTCATTCTTCGAGGTCAGCAGAATGAAGTAACTGTACTGCTCGCGCGTCTGGGCGCGAAAGGCGCGGCAGAATTCCAGCCCATCCATGCCCGGCATGATCCAGTCCGACAGGATCAGATCGAAATGCGCGGTTCCGCATCGCTCCAGCGCTTCCTGCCCGGATTCCGCTTCCTCGGTCTGATAGCCCCATTTCTGCAAATGCCGCGCGAAGATCATCCGCTGCGCGCGGCTGTCATCCACGATCAGCGCCCGTTTGGAAAGCAAGGGCGCACACGCCGTATCCATCATATTCTGTTGCACCTGCACAACCCGTTTCCAGCCTGCATCCCTGCAGCGGTTCACATGCTTATCGCAGTCTGGAATTAAGGTTCGATGAAAGGATAAAATCTGATACGTTTCCTCACGAGAGAGTAAGGCTTGATTAGCGCGTCCTTTTTAATCTGGGCCGCGATACAGCAACGGGATGAAAGATGATCAACTGGGCACGACTTGCAGAACTCTACGAGGATTTTGGCGAAGACGGTGTTGCCGAAGTGGTGGATATCTTCCTCGACGAAGTCGCGCAGGCGCAGGACAGGCTGCTGGCGGCACAGGACTCGAAATCCCTGCGTGAAGAGTTTCACTTTCTCAAGGGCGCGGCGCTGAATCTCGGCTTTGACGAGATCTCCGCACTCTGCGCGGAGGGGGAACAACGTGCTGCCGACGGGCGCGACTGCACCGAACAGAAAGACAAGGTGGCCCTGCTCCTGCCGCGCACCTGCGAAACCTTTGCGCGCGACTGGCGGCGCATGATGGCCGGCTAGCCCGCTGGGCGTGCCGGTCCCGCGCTCAGATCACGAAACCCGCAATCACCTCATCATCGGTGATGTCGGCAAAGGTGAATCCTGTCGCTTCCATCCGCGCAAACAGGGTTTCGAAATTCTCGGGCCGCACTGTCTCGATCCCGATCAGGACCGTGCCGAAATTGCGCGCGGTCTTTTTCAGATACTCGAACCGCGCGATATCATCTTCTGGTCCCAGCGTTTCCAGAAAATCCCGCAAAGCCCCCGGTCGCTGCGGCAGGCGCAGCATCAGGTATTTCTTCGTGCCCTGATGGCGCATCGCACGTTCCTTGACCTCGGGCAGGCGCTCGAAATCGAAATTCCCCCCAGAGGTGACACAGACCACCGTCCGACCCGCAATCTCCTCCGCCAGCCTGGGCAGCACATCGACCGACAGCGCGCCCGCAGGTTCCAGCACGATGCCCTCGACATTCAGCATCTCCAGCATGGTCACGCAGATCCGGTTTTCCGGGGCGATCAGCAGATGCGCCGGGTCCAGATCACGCAATTCGGCAAAGGTCAGCTCCCCGATCCGCGCGACCGAGGCCCCGTCCACGAAACTGTCCAACCCGCTCAGCGTGACCGGCGCGCCCGCCGCCAGCGCGGCCTGCAAGCTCGCGCCGCCAGCAGGCTCGACATAGCGCAGCGCGCTTGATGTCGCGGTCTCGCGCAGATAGCGCGTGACGCCCGCGCTCAGTCCGCCCCCGCCAACCGGCAGGATCACCATATCCGGCGCGCGCTCCAGTTGCGCCAGCATCTCGACCGCCACGCTGGCCTGCCCCTCGATCACATCGGCATCGTCAAAAGGCGACAGGAAATGCGCCCCCTCATCGGCGCAAAAAGCCTGTGCCGCCGTCAGCGACTGGTCGAAAATATCCCCCACCAGCCGGATCTCGACCATCCCGCCGCCGAAAGCACGGGTTTTCATGATCTTCTGCTGCGGCGTTGTCACCGGCATGAAAATCGTGCCCCGCAGCCCGAAATGCCGACAGGCAAAGGCCACGCCCTGCGCATGATTGCCCGCGCTCGCACAGACGAAATGACGGCTTTCGGGATGGCTCTCCAGCCGCTTGCGCATCGCGGTAAAGGCCCCGCGAATCTTGTAGCTGCGCACCGGGCTCAGATCCTCGCGTTTCAGCCAGATATCCGCCCCGAACCGCTCTGACAGATAGTCATTGCGCAGCAGGGGCGTCGGCGGGAACAGATCGCGCAACGCCGCCTCTGCCGCCCGCGCGGCCGCGACAAACCCGCTCACGCCTGCACCCATTCCGCCAGCCGCGCCCGGATCACCTCGGGCATGGGGGCCGCGCGCCGCGTGGCCGGGTCAAACATCACCTCGACCACCTCATAGCGCGCATGTTCCGCGCCCGTCTCGGCATGGCGCATCGAGAATGCCAGCGTGCAGCTTTTCGTCCCGATCCGCGACACCGCCCCGGTAATCACCACCAGATCACCTGCTGTCAGTTCCTTCACGAAACTCGTGCGTGCCTCTGCCGTCACCATATGCAGCCCATGTTCTGCCTGCATCATCGCATAGCCCAGGCCCATCTGCGCCCAGATGTGATAGACCGCGTCATCAAAGAACGGCGCATAATGGCGCACATTCATATGCCCGAAATGATCCAGATGCCACGGATGGATCACCCCGCGCCCCAGTTCCAGCGCCTCTTGCATGGCCACACTCCCGCTTTTGCCCCAGCCTTAGCATATCCCGCCCCCGCGCCAAGCCCCGCGGCCCTTGCAGCAGCGTCCTGAACCCAATAGACGAGGGCGCAAGAGAGCCATTCAACCCCGGAGTCCCCATGTCCGCCCCCAAACGCGCCCCCAAGAAAGTCGTGCTTGCCTATTCCGGCGGGCTTGACACCTCGATCATCCTGAAATGGCTGAAGACCGAATATGATTGCGAAGTCGTGACCTTCACCGCCGATCTGGGGCAGGGCGAGGAACTGGAACCCGCGCGCCAGAAGGCGCTGATGCTGGGCATTCCCGAAGAAAATATCTTCATCGAGGATCTGCGCGAGGAATTCGTGCGCGATTTCGTCTTTCCGATGTTCCGCGCCAATGCGGTTTATGAAGGGCTCTATCTGCTCGGCACCTCCATCGCGCGGCCCTTGATTTCCAAGCGGCTGGTGGAGATCGCCGAAATGACCGGCGCCGATGCCGTGGCGCATGGCGCGACCGGCAAGGGCAATGATCAGGTCCGGTTTGAACTTTCCGCCTATGCGCTCAACCCCGAAATCAAGGTCATCGCGCCGTGGCGCGAATGGGATCTGACCTCGCGCACGCGCCTGCTGGAATTTGCCGAGGCCAACCAGATCCCCATCGCCAAGGACAAGCGCGGCGAAGCGCCGTTCTCGGTCGATGCGAACCTGCTGCACACCTCTTCCGAGGGCAAGGTGCTGGAAAACCCCGCCGATGAAGCCCCGGATTACGTCTATCAGCGCACCGTCCACCCCGAAGACGCGCCCGATCAGCCCGAAGTGATCGAAATCAGCTTCGAGAAGGGCGACGCCACCGCGATCAATGGCCAGGCCATGTCCCCCGCCACGATCCTCACCTTGCTGAATGACTATGGCCGCAAGCACGGCATCGGGCGGCTAGATTTCGTGGAAAACCGCTTCGTCGGCATGAAATCGCGCGGAATCTATGAAACGCCGGGCGGCACGATCCTGCTGGAAGCCCATCGTGGTATCGAACAGATCACGCTCGATTCGGGCGCGGGCCATCTGAAGGACAGTCTCATGCCGCGCTATGCGGAACTGATCTACAACGGCTTCTGGTTCTCGCCCGAACGCGAAATGCTGCAGGCCCTGATCGACAAGAGCCAGGAGCATGTCACCGGCACCGTGCGGCTCAAACTCTACAAGGGTCATGTGCGCACGATTGGCCGCTGGTCTGATCACAGCCTCTACTCGGAAGCCCATGTCACCTTCGAGGAAGATGCCGGCGCCTACGATCAGAAAGACGCCGCAGGCTTCATCCAGCTCAACGCGCTGCGCCTGAAACTGCTCGCCGCCCGCAACCGCCGGG
>JAFIEM010000023.1 GCA_020832555.1 Natronohydrobacter sp.
GCACCATCACGCCCAACCGCTGGCCTGCCACGTCAATGGCCGCGCCGAAATAATAACCGCGCTTGTTCGATGTGGTGCCAAGTGCGTAGAAACGCCCCTGCCCGCCCGCCATCGCATCGAAGAAATAGGGTCGGAAGGCGAAATTGCCGCCGACGAAGCTGTGCGGCTGGTCGAAATTCGACGCGGCCAGCGTCACCCCGTCGCGATACATGACATAAAGATCAGACGCGCCCAGAAGTTCGGCCGCATCGCGCAGGTAGGTGTTGGCCGCCATGATCAGATCCGGGTCACGCGGCGCAAGCAGAAGCGAGCGGATCGCGCGCTGATCGGCCAGCAATTCGGGCAGACGTTCGAAACGCTCCAACTGGCCCTGGATCGTTGATTCGGCCAGATTGAGCGTGTTCTGGCCGCGATCATGCAGATCCTGAAAGCTGCGGGTCAGCGCCTGCTGATGGGCAAGCCAGATCAGCAAAGCCAGCAGGGCCAGCCCGAAGGCCACGCCCGCCCAGATCAGAGCCTTGCCGGGCTGTCGCATCGCGCCCCATCTCCTGCCATACCGCTCGCAGGTATTTAGCACCGTCCGGGCGCGGAGTGTCAAATGCGGGTGTCAGGCGTTGAACAGGAAATGCAGCACATCGCCATCCTTGACCTCGTAGCCCTTGCCCTCGACGCGGAATTTGCCCGCTTCCTTGGCCCCGGCTTCGCCGTTATGGGTGACATAATCATCATAGGCGACGGTTTCGGCGCGGATGAAGCCGCGCTCGAAATCGCCATGAATGACGCCCGCCGCTTGTGGTGCCAGCGTGCCCTTGGGGATCGTCCAGGCGCGGGCCTCTTTCGGGCCGACGGTGAAATAGGTCTGAAGCCCCAGAAGCTGATAGCCCGCGCGGATCAGGCGATCCAGGCCCGGCTCTTCCAGCCCCATCTCCGACAGGAACATCTCGGCTTCTTCCGCGTCGAGCTGGCTGATCTCTTCCTCGATCTGCGCGGAAATCACCACATGCGCGGCACCCTGCGCCGCCGCCATCGCGGCGACTTTCTCGGAGAGCGCATTGCCCTTGCCTGCGGAGGCTTCCTCGACATTGCACACGAAAAGCACGGGCTTCGCGGTCAGAAGCTGCAACATGCGCCAGGATTTGCGCTCTTCCTCCGAGACCTCGACCGTGCGGGCGGGTTTGCCATCTTCCAGCGCGGCCAGCGCGCGGCGCAGAAGCGCGTCCTGTTCGAGCGATTCCTTGTCGCCCCCGCGCAACTTGCGCGAGAGGTTCGCCAGACGCCGCTCGATGGATTCCATATCGGCGATCATCAATTCGGTCTCGATGGTTTCGGCATCGGCCACCGGGTCGATGCGGCCCTCGACATGGGTCACATCGTCATCGACGAAACAGCGCAGGACATGGGCAATCGCATCCACTTCGCGGATATTGGCCAGAAACTGATTGCCAAGCCCCTCGCCCTTGGACGCGCCGCGCACCAGCCCGGCGATATCGACAAATGTCATGCGCGTGGGGATCACTTCACGCGATTTGCCGATCTTGGCGAGGGTCATCAGTCGCGCATCGGGCACGGCCACATCGCCCACATTCGGCTCGATGGTGCAGAAGGGGAAATTCGCGGCCTGTGCGGCGGCGGTTTTCGTCAGCGCGTTGAACAGGGTCGATTTGCCGACATTCGGCAGACCCACGATTCCCATCTTGAAGCCCATGACTGTTCCCTTTCACGCGACACCTGCTGCGCGGCGCTTTTAGGGGCAGCCGAGGGGCAAGACAAGGCAACAGCAGTTGATTCCCCGCGCGATTTGGCCCAAACCCGAAACGCAAGACAGGGACCGGGGCAAAATGACCAGAATCGACCAGACATTCGCCAAGCTGAAATCCGAAGGGCGCAAGGCATTCGTGTCCTATATCATGGGGGGTGATCCGGATCTGGAGACCTCGCTTGCGGTGATGAAGGGGCTGCCCGCTGCCGGTGTGGATATCATCGAACTGGGCGTGCCCTTCACCGATCCGATGGCCGATGGTCCGACGATCCAGCTTGCGGGCCAACGCGCGCTGGAGGGCGGGCAGACGCTCGCCAAGACGCTCGACATGGTGCGCCGTTTTCGTGAGGGCGATGATACGACCCCCATCGTGCTGATGGGCTATTACAACCCGATCTATGCGCTTGGTGTGGATCAATTCCTGAGTGACGCGAAATCCGCTGGCGTGGATGGGTTGATCGTGGTGGACCTGCCGCCCGAAGAGGATAGCGAACTCTGCATTCCGGCGCAGGCGGCGGGGCTGAATTTCATCCGGCTGGCCACGCCGACGACCGATGCGAAGCGCCTGCCCAAAGTGCTGCAGAACACTTCGGGCTTTGTCTATTATGTCTCGATCACCGGGATCACCGGAGCGGCGGCGGCGCAGGCGGCAGATGTTGCGCCCGAAGTGACCCGGATCAAGGCGGCCACCGATCTGCCGGTCATTGTGGGTTTCGGCATTTCGACGCCAGAAACGGCAGAGGCCATCGCCAGTGTCGCGGATGGCTGTGTCGTGGGATCGGCCATCGTCAAGGAAATCGCAGCGGGCAAGCCCGTCGCGGACGTGCTGGACTATGTGCGCTCGCTGTCGGACGGCGCGCATCGGGGCTGAAAAGCGATCAGCCGCGCCTGATCAGGGCGCGGCTGTCGGAATCTCTGCCCTGGAAAGACAGGCGCGCGGTCAGCGCCCGGCCATCTGCATCATCGGGTCGGCACCTGCGCCCAGCACCACGGTCCACCACAGTTTGCCATTGTCATCCTGATGCCAGCCGACGCCAATTTCATTGGCGCGGCGATCCAGAATCACCGGGCGGGTCTCGGGCTCGATCATCCAGGCATTGACGGTCTCGACTTCGGTCTCGAAGGTTTCGGAAATCAGCTCGCCGACGAATGTGCCGCGATAGCCTGCACGCTGCGCGCGCTGCATCGGGCTGGACCCGTCAGAACCCCAGTGCCAGGGACGGCTCTGAAAGGACATGTCCTGTGCATGGGTCGCGGCAGCGCTGGTCAGTGCTGCATTGGCCTGCAACGGCCCAAGCCCGTTCTGGGCGCGCATGGTGTTGATTCCATCCTGCACACGCTGGCGCACACGCGGCGCATCCGCCGGGCTGATTCGCACCACAACCGGCAAGGGGCGTCCATCACTGCCAAGGGGGACTTGTGCAGCAGGTGTAGGTGCCTCGCAGGCTGACAACGCCAGCACAGAGACCGCAATCAATGCGAAGGGACGAAACATGGATAACTCTTTCTCATTGGTCAGGCGTTGCTTAGCGAGTCAGGATCAGGTTTTCAAACACAACTCGGCGTGATCCTGCCGCTGGTGGCAACGGACGTGGCTTTCATGCACTTTTCTTCGTGACATGCCAGACCGGAAGCGAATTGCGGGCGTTGCGCGATCCAGACAGAGAACTGTGGCCTAAAAGTGTTGCGAAATTGACGACGTTGCCGGAAAGAGCCACAGTTCTGGTGAACTATGGATTGCAACTGTCCCGAGAACATGGTTTTCACCAAATCACGACATTTCGTCTTGGGAGCCGGGCCAACATTCCATGTACCGGCGCGTTCTGGAGGTTACTATGAAGAAACTCGCACTTGCTGCTGCACTGTCGCTGGCTGCCACCTCGGCATTCGCTGGCAAGCATGGCAAATACTCGGAGCCGGTCATCGAGCCCGCAGTGGTCGTGGCTGAAACCAAAGCTTCTTCGGGCGGTATCATCGTCCCGCTGATGCTGCTCCTGATCGTTGCTGCTGCTGTTGCCGCGAAGTAATTCGCACAACACTGAAGTTATCAGGAAAAGGTGACAGGGTTTCCTGTCACCTTTTTTCTTTGTCTGACGACCCTGAGGCAAGACCGGACCGGATGGCGCCTCAGCGCGCGGTCCAGCCTGCAAGATTGGATTCGATCACCGCGGCCAATGCCTCGATATGCTCGGCATCGTCATTGAGGCAGGGAATATAGGTGAACTGCTCGCCGCCCGCTTCCTCGAAGCTCTCGCGAATCTCTTCATTGATCTCTTCCAGCGTCTCGATGCAATCGGCCGAGAAGGCCGGTGCAACGACGGCCAGGCGCTTCACGCCCTGACGCGCCAGATCGGCGACGTGATCAACCGTATAGGGCCGCAGCCATTCTTCACGGCCAAAGACGGATTGGAACGTGGTCTGCACCGCGTCCTTGCTCCAGCCCAGTTCCTCGCGCAACAGCCGCGTGGTTTTCTGGCACTGGCAATGATAAGGGTCGCCCTCCATCAGATAGCGCTTCGGCATGCCGTGATAGGATGTCACCAGCACTTCGGGCTTTTCCTCCATCGCGTCATAGGTGCGGCGCACCGAATCAGCCAGCGCGCGGATATAGGCCGGGTGGTCGAAATACGGCGCGACAGTGCGCGCGGCGGGTTGCCATTTCTGGGTCATCAACGCGCGGAAGAACTGGTCGCAGGCCGTGGCAGAGGTCGCGCCTGCATATTGCGGATAAAGCGGGAAAAAGAGGATCTTCTCGCAGCCAGCCGCGACCATCTCATCGACCTTCGACTGGGTTGAGGGATTGCCGTAGCGCATGCAGAAATCGACCATCACATCACCACCGAAACGCGCGGCCATCGCATCGGCCAGTTTTGCGGTCTGATCCTTGGTGATCGTCATCAGAGGACTTTCGCCCTTGTCGTGATTCCAGATCGACTTGTAATTCGCCCCGGATGTGAAGGGCCGCTTGGTCAGGATGATCAGCTGCAACAGCGGCTGCCATTTCCACGCCGGATAGTCGATCACGCGCTTGTCCGAGAGAAACTCGTTCAGATAGCGCCGCATCGACCAGTAATCGTAATTGTCCGGCGTGCCCAGATTGGCCAGCAACACGCCGATCTTCGCCTGCGGCACCGGCGGATGATCGGGATTGGCATGTTCCAGACGCCCTTCGCCGGGCTGGTACATATGCACAGGGCAGCGCCCGGCTTGCGTCTTTGGCTGTGCCTCAAGCATGGCTGTATCCTTCATGGCTCTGACCTCGGCGCTGAAACGGGTTCAGGCGTCATGTAACGGCTTTCGCCGCAGAATCAATCTTTGGGCGGGGTTTCGGGCGTGTCGTTGAGTGGCATTTCTGTCGCACCCAGCGCATCTGCCAGCCGGGTCCGGGCAGAACCGGGGCGCAGCGGTTGGGGCTGGCTGTCCGCCGGTGCCCAGCCTGTCAGAAAGACCAGATCGAATGTGGCCTGCAAAAGACCGTCCTGATCGGCGAAATGTGCGGCATAGATCTCGGCGGTACGGTCGAACAGGCGGCGCGGGGCGGGGCTGCGACGTCGTGCCGCAAGGGCATTCTGCTCGCCCATGGCGCGCAGATCGCTGAACAGCGTGCGCAAGGCGCGATACTGCACCTGCTGCGAGGTCACATCCGCCACGGGCAGCGCGAATCCCGCCCGCTGCAGGAGCGCGCCCAGGTCGCGCAGCTCCGCCATCGGAACCACACGCGGGCTCAGGCCGCCTGTTAATTCTATCTCGGCCTGTGCCAGCGCGGCGCGCAGTTCCGCCAGCGTCTGCCCGCCGGGTGCCACGGCCAGAAACAGCCCGTCAGGGCGCAGCGCATGACGCGCCTGCACCAACTGGCCTACGGGATCGGCGGCCCAGTGCAGGCTCATGGCGTGAATCACCAGATCATGCGCGCAAGGTTCCAGCGCCAGCACCGGATCATCTGCGACCACGCGCGCGCCGGGCAGGAAATCACCCCAGACCTGCGGCAAGCCGCAGATCACGGCGGGGTTCGTAAACCTTCTGTTAACCTCGCTCAGCCTTAACTGAAGTTCCTCGCGCGCGAGATCGTGCAGGAACAGATCCCCGCCTGCCCGCGCACGGTTGCGGGCAAGGGCGGTGCGATCCGCGATATCCGGGGGTGACTGGGTCATGTTGAGCGCCTGTTTAAAAGGGTCGGTGCGGAAATGCAAAAGCTGAAACATCGGCTGATCGGGGGGGCACAGGCCGCGATCCGCGCGATCTATCCGCCGCAATGCATGTGTTGTGATGCGCTGGTCGAGGAACATGGCGCGCTCTGCGCGAAATGCTGGCCGCAAGTGCCTTTCATCTTTGGTCTGTGCTGCGACAGTTGCGGCCTGCCCCTGCCCGGCACCGATGACGGCACGCCGGTTCAATGCGACGAATGCCTGACGCTCGCACGACCCTGGGAGCAAGGCCGCGCGGTCATGCTCTATGGGGAGAAGTCCCGCCAGATCCTGCTGGGGTTGAAATACCATGACCGTCTGGACCATGCCGGACCTGCAAGCCTGTGGCTTGCGCGACATGCCAAACCCCTGATCCAACCCGATATGCTGGTTGCGCCAATCCCGCTGCACTGGCTGCGCTTCGTCAAGCGCCGCTACAATCAGGCCGCGCTGCTGAGCGAAGCGCTGGCGCGTCATCTGGCGTTGGAGCATTGCCCGGATCTGCTGATCCGCACCCGCAACACCGGCACGCAGGACGGGCGCGGGCGGATGGGGCGTTTTGCCAATGTCGCAGATGCCTTTGCCGCGCATCCACGACAGGGCGCGCGCATCAGGGGGCGTCATATTCTGCTTGTGGATGATGTGATGACCGCAGGCGCAACCTTCGCGGCAGCAACCGAGATCTGCCTTGCGCATGGGGCGCTTTCCGTCCGGGTAATTGCACTGGCACGCGTTGCAAGGCTGGAATGATTCTCTATAGTGCAGCGCGAAACCCCGATTTGCGAGGCACTGGCATGCAACCAGTTGAAATCTATACATCGCCCCTTTGCGGGTATTGCCATGCCGCCAAGCGTCTGCTCAGCGCGAAGGGCGTCAGCTTCACCGAAATCGACGTCTCGCGCGATCCGGCGCAGCGCAATGCGATGGTCAGCCGCGCAGGCGGGGCGCGCACTGTGCCGCAGATCTTCATTGGCGATATCCATGTCGGCGGCAGCGACGAGTTGCACGCGCTGGACCGTCGCGGCCAGCTTGACCCGCTGCTGAAGGCCTGAGCCTATGGGATTCACCGCTGCCCTGATCCAGATGACCTCCAGCGATGATCCAGCCGCGAATCTGGAACAGGCCCGCGCCTATATCCGTGAAGCCGCCGCGCAAGGCGCGCAGATCGCGCTGACGCCGGAGGTGACGAATTGCATCTCGTCCAGCAAAGCACATCAGGACCGGGTGCTGTGCCATCAGGCGGATGACCCGACCCTTGCCGGGTTGCGCGACACGGCACGCGAAACGGGCATCTGGGTGCTGATCGGCTCGCTCGCGCTCAAGACCGATGACCCCAAGGGACGTTTTGCGAATCGCTCTTTCCTGATTGATCCGACGGGCGCGATCCATAGCCAGTATGACAAGATCCATATGTTCGATGTGCAGGTCTCGGAAACCGAGACTTACCGCGAATCTGCCGGGTTCCGTGCCGGGTCCGAAGCTGTGCTGGCCCAGACTCCGCTGGCGAATTTCGGTCTGACCGTCTGCTATGACCTGCGCTTTCCGCATCTGTTTCGTGCCTTGGCCAAGGCCGGGGCCGAGGTACTCACGCTGCCTGCGGCCTTCAGCCCGGTGACAGGGGTTGCGCATTGGGAAACGCTTGTGCGCGCCCGCGCCATCGAGACCGGGTGTTTCGTCCTGGCACCTGCCCAGACCGGGCGTCATACGGCCAGCGAAGGACGCCCGCGCGCGACGCATGGCCATGCGCTTGCGGTCGCGCCCTGGGGCGAGGTGCTGCTGGACATGGGCACTGCGCCCGGCGTGGGACTGGTGTCGATCGATCTTGCGCGGGTGGTCGAGGCGCGCGACCGCGTGCCTGCCCTGTTTCATGACCGTGATTTCAGCATCCACACAAGCGCCGAGGCGAAGGCATGACCTCTGCGCGCAGTGATCTGGCCAATGCGCTGTTCAGCGAATTGCTGATGGCCGATCAGTTGGCGCGCAACCGCCTGTCCAAAGTGCTGCCCAAGGGGATGGAACTGTCGCATTTCGGGGTGCTGAATCTGCTGGTGCGCCAGCAGGTCGAACTCAGCCCCGCCGATCTGGCGCGCGCCTTTCATGTCACGCGCGGGGCGATGACCAACACGCTCGCGAAGCTGGAATGGGCGGGCTATGTGCATATTCGCCCCGACTGGGATGATGCGCGGCGCAAGATGGTGGCGATCAGCCCGGCGGGGCGGGCTGCACGCGATGCCGCCCTTGCGGCCATCACGCCCCTGATTGACGACGCGGTGCAGATGCTGGGCGAGGAACGCGTGCGCCAGACGATTCCCGTGCTGCGCTCGCTGCGCCAGCGTCTGGTCGAGGATGACGGAGTTTGACCGCGCCAAGGGAACCCATTGCGCCTGCCGGGCGTTGCATGTCGTGGAAAGGTCCGGTCACAGTGGCTGGTCAGGCAAGGACAAGACTTCATGCACGATGAGATCAGCCAGGCGCTGCTGCGCGTTGCCCGCAAGGACCGCGCCGCGCTTCGGCAGCTTTATGCGCTTTCCGCTCCGAAACTTACCGGACTTCTGATGCGTATGCTGAAAGAGAAAACCGAAGTTGAGGATGCCCTGCAGGATGTATTCATCCGGGTCTGGGACCGGGCACCCGCCTATGATCCTGAGAAAGGTACCGGCTTGAACTGGCTCTGCGCTGTGGCGCGCAATCATGCATTGGACCGTCTGCGCGCGCAGCGCAGCCGCCGTCAGGCGCAATCGGTGCCGGTCGAGGATGCGCATGATCTGGCGGCCTCGGGCCCCGGCCCGGAAGGGCAGTTGCTGCTGCGCGCGCAGATGGAAAGCGTGGTGCGCTGCTTTGGCGAATTGCCGCAAGATCGCGCCGAAGCGGTGAAAGGGGCCTATCTGATGGGTCTGAGCTATCAGGATCTGGCCCAGCGCCATGATGTGCCGCTCAATACGATGCGCACATGGCTGCGCCGCGCGCTGATCTCGCTCAAGGAGTGTCTGGACCGATGAGTGACGACAGCACCCTTTCCCCCGATGACCACGATCCGGATGACCTGCTGGCAGCAGAATATGTGCTTGGCCTGCTGGACGGGGCCGAGTGGCGCGCGGCGCGCGACCGTGCGCTGGTCGATGCCGGATTCGCCGCGCGCGTGCAGACCTGGGAAGCGCGCCTTGCGGCCCTGAACGCGGAATTTCCAGAGATGTCGCCGCCCGATCTGCTGGCCAAGATCGAAGCGCGGCTCTTTGCGCAGCCGAAGCGCCGCCGGTTTGGCTGGGGCTGGGGGCTGGCAACAGGGTCTGTTCTGGCGCTTGCGCTGGTCGCGGCCTTTGTCGTTCTGACGCCGCAAGCCCCCCGCGTGCCGGGTCTGCAGGCCGAACTGGTCGATGAGAGCGGGGCGCTCGTGCTGAGTGTCAGCTATGACCGCAGCGCGACACGTCTGAGCATCGCCACCACCGGGCCGGAACCCGGCGCAGGGCAGGATTATGAGCTTTGGGTGATCGACGACAGCGGCGTGCCGCGCTCGCTTGGCCTGCTGGCCGGGGCGGCGACCGAGATCATCACTGATCTTGAACCGGGCCAGGTATTGGCGGTCAGTCTGGAACCGGCAGGCGGCTCGCCCGAGCCTGTGCCGACCGGGCCGGTTCTGGCCGCAGCACCGCTCACGGAAGCGTGAACAGGCAAGGCTGAAACTCGACAGAACTTTCTCCCGTAGACCCGACATGCACCAGCCATTCCGGCCAGTGCCACGTTCCATCTACGGGAGAAAAACATGAAACTTGCCCTGACTCTGGCCGCTGCTCTTTTTGCAGGCTCACTTGCCCATGCCGCCATGACCGATAACCCCGAAGTGGGCGGTGCGCCCATGTTCGTTGAACGCAATATCGTCGAGAACGCGGTCAATTCCGCCGATCACACGACCCTTGTCGCCGCGGTGCAGGCCGCCGAACTGGTCGATGCCCTGCAAGGGGCAGGCCCGTTCACCGTTTTTGCGCCCGTGAATGCCGCGTTCGATGCCCTGCCCGCAGGCACGGTGGAAACGCTGCTGATGCCCGAAAACAAGGGCATGCTGCAACGCATCCTGACCTCGCATGTGGTGGCGGGCAATCTGTCGGGTGCGGAACTGATGCGCCGCGCGCGCGCCAGCCGCGACGGGTTCGTGCATCTGGAAACGCTGTCGGGTGCGCCGCTGAGTGCGCAGGTGCGCGGACGCAGCCTGTGGATCTATGACCAGTCGGGCAATGCAGGCCGCGTGACCATCGGGGATGTGCGCCAGTCGAATGGCGTGATCCATGTGGTCGATACGGTGCTGCTGCCGCGCTGACGCGTTTTGTCTTATCGCAATTTCGAACCGAAAAAGTCTGTCAACTTTTTCTGAAATTGCGTTCAGCCTCAACCCTTGCGCAGATTGGCGGCTGATTCGTGGATGGCCTTGTACTGCCCGCCGGGACGATGCACCCACAGATAGCTTGGCAAGACAGCCTCCATCGGGGTTGGCGTGATCCCCAGATCCGCCAGCCCCTTTGCCCCCTCGCTGACCACATTGTCGCGTGCCAGATTGCGGACCTGATCGCGGGTCAGCAGCGAATTGGTGAACAGGCCCAGTGTGACCGCCTGAGCCAGATCCAGCAACCCCGCCTGCAGCCGCGCCACGGGCATGGGCAGATTCAGCAGAATACGGTTGCGCCGAATCTCGGACAACATCTTGGTCATCAACTCGCGGAAGGTTGCGACCTCTGGCCCGCCCAATTCATAGACGCCCGGCGCAGCCCCGTCGATGATTGCCTTGGTCGCTGCTGCGGCAACATCATCGACATAGACCGGCTGGAACCGCGTCGCGCCGCCCACGACCGGCAGGAAAGGCGAGAAGCGCGCCATGCCCGCGAAACGATTGAAAAACTGATCCTCGGTCCCGAAGACAAGCGAGGGTCGCAGGATCACGGCATTCGGGAAATGCTCGGTCACAAGCGCCTCACCCTTGGCCTTGCTGCGCTGATAGGCACTGTCGGACCCCGCATCCGCACCAATGGCCGAGATATGCACAAGCCTCTGCACGCCCTGCTCTGTGGCGATCCGCGCCACGCGGCCTGCGCCCGCCGCCTGCACATCGTCAAACTTGTTCGCGCCCTGCTCGAACAGGATGCCCACACAATTGACCACCGCATCCGCGCCTGCAACGACAGCGCGCACCGAGGCATCATCGCGAATGTTGCAGAACACCGGCTCGACCTGCCCGACCACACCGTAAGGGCGGACATGCAGCGCTTCATTCGGGCGACGGACGGCGACACGCACACGCCAGCCCGCCTGCGCCATGCGCCGCGCAATATACCGGCCGACGAATCCAGAACCGCCAATGATGGTGACAAGCTGCGACATCTGCCTTCTCCGCGTTTTCGGGTCGTGGTCTGAATACCCCTCGCGGCGCGTCTCGACAAGGCAGAACAGGATTTTCCGCAAGATTGCAGTTTCGCCCGTTGACACTGTTTCGCCTGCATCCTAAAGAGCGCCTACGCAACCTGCCCAGGTGGCGGAATTGGTAGACGCACTAGCTTCAGGTGCTAGCGCTCGCAAGGGCGTGGAGGTTCGAGTCCTCTCCTGGGCACCATGCTTTCAGCCTAAGTGGTTGAAATGTATGGCCTGATCAATTGGGCAGGTTGCGCGATTTTCCCTCGGAAAATTCATGGAAGGCAGGGCGCTGTTGCAGAACCCGCCCGCTCTTTGCCCGTCGTGGCAAGACCAGCGCGCGGGCGAAAGTCCTTCACGCCGCGATGCGCCGCCCGGCATCCTGACCGACGCGCTGCCAGATGGTCTCGAAATCGGCGCTGAACTCGGCGGCAAGCTCCGGCGCATGCCGCAGCAGGATACGGTGATCGGCATGGCGCATCGTCGCATCCATCGTCATGTTGGCCGTGCCGGTCAGAACCATCCCGGTATCGGGGCAGGACAGGTATTTCTGATGCATCCGGCGGCGCGTGCTGCGAATCTCCATCGGCAGGGATGACGCGCGCACAAGTTCCTGAAGCCGCGCAATGCCTGCGCCATTGATCTTGCGATCCAAGAGCAAGCGCAGTCTGCATCCGCGTCTGGCCGCCGCGATCAGCGCCTGAAATTCCGGCACCCGGTTTGACAGCGCATACATGGCCACATTCAGCGTCGCGCCATCCGGCACGGAACGGATCGCTTCCAGCGCCAGAGTGTTCAGCGTCAGGGGTGCGGCGCGGTGCTGTCCCCCGGTGCGCAACAGGTCAAGTTTCCGGCGATTGTTGCGCGCGCTATGTCCGGCGGATTCGCGCGGGTTGAGCGCATAGCCACCGGAAAACGCCACCAGCGCAGTGCCATCGACCATCTTGCGCGGCACAGAAATATCAGCATGTTCCGCAGGGGCAGGCAGTGCCAGCGCCTGCGCCAGTGCTGTCGGATCATTGAAATCCAGCCCGGCGGCAACGGCCTTGCGCAATGTGTCGAACACTTCGCGGGCACGGGCGGGCGATGCGCTCAGGCTGTCATCGGACCAGAGCGCCTGAAATTCCTCGTCAAACGCCGCGAGAACCGGTTGATATTCGGGCCGCTTGTCCAGAATCAGCACGTTTTCATAGGCTTTCTGGCCACGCCCCGACCAGTTGAAACTGCCGCTCAGCAACAGCTCGGACTGTCCGTTTCGCCGCAGGTTCAGTGTCTTGTGGTGCAGCATCCCGGTCGAATGGGTATAGCTGTAGATCAGCCGACCGCGCTGGGGGTCCCAGTCATAGGGCAGATCGATCTTGTAGCGCAGGTGAAAATTGGGCAGCCCCAGTGCCTGAATGTCATTCAGAACAGTCGGGCTGTTGGCGGCACTCTGGCTCCAATCCGCGACAACCCGGACCTGCACTTCGGGCCGCGCGCGCAGCAAGGCCACAAGATCCGCTGCGATCTCGCGATCGGTAAAGGCAAAGCACATGATCTGCAGATCGGCCCCCGGTCCCGGAGTATCGCGCAGCGTTTGCAACACCATGCGGATTGCCTGCTGAAGCGTCCTGCCGCCATCGACACTGCTGAACAGCGCCGCGCTCATGCCGCACGTCCCTGTGCCGCCACCGGAACGATCACATCGCTCTGGCTCAGGGTTTGCTGCATGGCCAGCAGGCTGCGCGTTTCATGCGCCGCCAGAACCATGCGGGCACTGGCAAAGCCCTTGCAGGCCCGCGCCTGTGCCAATTCGGGGAAAAGCCCGAGGATTTCTTCACGCGCGGCGCTGTCAATCGCGTTCAGGGTCAGGTTCGAGGGCTGGAAACTCTCGGTCCAGGCCCCGTCGGACTCGATGATATGATGGGCGTCGAACATGACATGGATATAGGCCACACCTTCCGGCATGAACCGGGTGATGCCCGGCTGACCAACCAGATCCCTGGCCGCCGTCAGCACTTCATACTCGCCGATACACAGTTGCACCACTGGCCCTGCCAGCACGACCCGATGCTCGGGCGACACAACCAGATCGCGCGCAGGATGGCCGCCGCCCAGCGCCCCGGCGGCAATCCGCACCGGCCAGAGATCGGGCGTGTGGCGCAGATATTGCTCGCTCAGGTCGCGCCGTCCGATCCAGCGGACAGGCACCAGCCCCTGATCCAGCGTCACAACCAGATCCCCGATGCACAAATCTTCGACCGCAACCATGCCGCGCGAGGTGCGGATCAGCGTGCCGGGTGTGAAACACGGGATAGGTTTGTCACCGATATAGACATCCCCCTGTTTCAGATCCTCCGGGCTGACCCCGACGAGCACCAGAGTCGAGCCATCATCAAGGGTGATCAATGCGTTGCCGTCCTCATCCGCACCGAGACGGTCAAGAACATCATCCCATGTCTGGATCTCATCCGACCGAAACTCGATCCGATCTTCGCCTGGTGTGAAATCAAGGATCATGTCGTGATCGAACCCGTCGCCGAAAACGAAAGTATCGCTGCCCTTGCCGCCGACGAGCGTATCATCACCGCCATAGCCGATCAGGGTATCATCACCATCGCCCCCTTCAAGAAAGTCAGGGTCGCTTGAACCTTCAATAAGATCGCCAGGAATGGATTTGGGCATACTCAACCCCCTCGATATAGACACATCACCGGGCTAGACGTGGCAGAGTATTGTGTCCAGAATTGGACCTAATCGCGAAACATGGGACAGTCTGTGTCACAAACCGCCTTGCCAAGGAATTTTCAGAGCCTGCCTGCGCTGCGCAAGGCCCTGCCCGATGCGCTGGCACAGTTCGCCCGTGACCTGGAGCGCGCCGCGCCCTCAGGGCAGTTGCAGGCACTTTGCGACACGCGCGCCTTGCATCACAGGCTCTTTGCGCCGCTGCTGCCCGACGCCCTGCGCCATGCCGCTGGCACCTATCGCGGAACGCCGGGAACGGAGCTTGAGCAGCTGGAACGCGCGGTTTTCATTTCCCGCAAGGCACCGGGCCTGCGCAACCAGCACCAGTGTCTGCCCGCGCAAGAGGTCGCGATGGCGATGGAGGATCTGGCCGTCACGCTGGAAAAGATCTGGCAGGCGGGCCAGCCACCCCCCGATCTGGCCTATGCGCATCTGGCCGAGGTGACACATGCCTTCCTGTCGATCCATCCCTATATGGACGGCAACGGCCATATCTATCGCCTCGTGCTGCCGGTGCTGGGTCGGCATCTGGGGCTGCGCGCGCGGGCGGAATGGACCCTGCACCCACGCCCCTATGACCATACGCTCAGCCTGTGTCTGCAATGGTATCCGCATCACCCGGCACTTCTTGCCTGTTATCTGCGCCAATGGTTTGATCCCGCGCACAGAAAATGATCAAATTGCGCGAAATCTCCCTATTACCGCCAAGATCCCGCCACGTTTCGCCTGCAAATTCATCCTTGCGAAAAACGAGATCGCACTGAGATCGAAGCCGCGTCAGCCACCGCGTTGATGTCGGAGCAGAGGCCCGCCTGGACCCTGAACTTCGTGTCAGACCGTGACCTCGTCGCGCGCCAAGCCGCCGGTGAACCTGCCCTGACAGGCAAGGACACCACGGCGAAAGCCGCGATCGTGTGTGAGAAGGACGACCGTACCGTTGTGATCGCTGATCCGTGACTGGTGCTGCCCGTTCGGACTGCCTGCGCTCTCTCCAGGGGGCAAAGGGCAAGATGACAGTGCAGCGAATTCGCGGAAAGACGAGAAGGATCGGATGTCGGTCGGGTGTGTTGCGACGCTGATGTGCAGCTTGTGTCTGAACCATTGCGGGACAGATGCAGGATGCGGAAAGGCAATGTGACGCATGAGTAACGATGAAAGGAGTTTGAGACTGTTTGTGACGTGAAACCGACTGTCGAAGACCTGCGACCCCCCTTCTAGGGAAAGCAGGCTGTCGAAAGTCCGGTGCAGCGTCCAAGGCCTACGGACCGAAACCTGTCCGCCTGCAAGGCCCGCGCTCCGATCCGGGGCAAAAGGCATCAGCAGAGCAGGTTTTCCGGGACTTCCGTTTTCGCCAATCCCGCATCTTCCCGTGTTGACCTTCGCGTTCTGATCCTGTCAGGGCAAAGAGTGAAGCAATAGAGATGTGTGGCGGAACAAGAGGTTTCGGGTGTGGTTCTCTGCACGCAAGGGGTGATGTGCACGTCACAAAGCCCCTCATGCAAGCGGAAGCGGCATGTCTGGAAAGTCGAGGATGCGACTGGACTGACGATAATCGGATTGTTTCCGATGGGAGATGGAAGGATCACTCACCTGGCTGGACCGCGCTGAAGATACGCGATCTCTGAACCCTGACGGGGCAAGGGGATTACAGTATTCGGAAGTTCGGATCTTGTTCGTGGTGGGCGTGACGTTCATTGGCCTGACAGCAAGCGGCAAGACGTGACGTGATGCGACAAGGATGTGTGACAAGGGTGGAAAGCTCCATTCAAGTCCGGACTTGGCGGATCATGCGCTCGGACGGCCCTTCTGGCATGGCAAAAGGATGAAACACTCACCCCGACGGGGCTGAATCGACGATTTCCGCAGCTTACCGCCCCCAACAGGGCAGGGCAGGCGCGCGGGACCGGACGTTTGGCCTTGATAGGTGAGCGGATGTTTCTGACACCACAGACAGCGACCAGGATTCAGGTTGCGGGAGCTATGGGGAAGATCGACGGGGCATGGGCCTCTGAGACCGGACCTGCAGACCCGTTGCACGGATCAGGGACACTGTTTCGACAGAGAGGTGACACTCTACGGCCCGATGGGTCGGTTCTGACCAGCCTGCTCCGAAAAGAGGAGGCCTGCGCAATAAAGGGACAGAAGATCCAGCCAACTGAGGCCAGATCGAACGTCCCGCACCACTGACAAGGGGTTATGCGTAGAACGGAAGGAACCGGTCCGGATACGGACGGGACTGGAACGAGAGCAAGGACTGCAAGGGTCGCACATGGGCGCGCGCAAGCGCGAGGGTTCGGTGAAATGCTGAATTCGTCCCCCGCGACTTCGAGATGCAGGACAAGCTGTCAACACAGGACCAGTATCGGACGGGCAACCCGCAAAGAGCAGACAAGCCAGCGCAGATCGCGCCAGCAAGACATGCTCGGGGTTGCTCAGACAAGGCCGCGTGTTGCACTCGAATGAGAAGCAGATACCTGATCGCGACATGGTTCAGCGATGGACTCAGAGGTAAATGGCGCCAACCCGCGTCAATCATCTGATCCATGGCGATTGTGACGTGATCCGAAATCGCTTGAGTGGTGAATGAGACGGAAGGCTCGTCTGACAAGACCGGACCAAGGGTTTCAACCGTCTGTCCCGTCCCGCAAGGGCGGCAGGCACAGGAGACCGAAGGCAAGGCAACGTCAGGGAGAGTGTTTCAACCCGATGCCAGGGCAGAAGGGCGGAAAAGAGGGCATGGCCCGGCAAGACCAGACGCGATTGGAGGTGAAAGCCCCTGTTGCAAGGACTTGTCGCAGCATTGCACCGATTGACGCCTGATGTCAGGTCAAGGACCGTCACGCGCACTGCGCAAGATCTGATCGGAAGATGCTGCATGACCTGCGCCCCCAAAGGGCAAGGGGATCGGTATCCAAGGCAAGGTCTGGCAAGGTGAGTGTGATGACCGGACACCAAAGGAAACAGGAAGAGGCTCGACAGGAAGGTTGCAGCCTGGACCGGACGGATATTCCGCTTCGGTTTGCACGAGGGGCCAATGTGACATGCATGGCACCCCTCGCATGCAGAAACCACCCCGGAACCCCATGTTCCGCCACGCGGCTTGATGCTGACCTTGGACCCCTGGCAGGTGCCGGAACCCGAGGGCCCAAGCGGAAAGAAGCGAGACTGGTGCGGACGGGATGACCGGAAAGCCCCCTCTGTCGAGGCCCGGATCTTCGGATCGGGGCGCAGGCAAGGCGGGCAGACAGGTTTCGACCCAAAGGTTGAACGACGCCACACCTGACCAGAGAGGGCCTGTTTTCCCCGCAAGGGTGCGACCGGGTCTTTGACAGTCGGGGACGTGGATACAGACAGTCAAGAACGATTGAATTCGGAACTCGTGTGGCATGGCGGCTGGACGTAGCTTGTGTTTGCGCCCGAAAGGGACGGACAGAAGATGCGGAAAAGCAGACCAGTACACTCGAAAGACAAAAGATCCCGACTGTTGGACAGTGGATCGGCAGCGCCTCGTCGGCCCCCTGTGCCCCCGAAAGGGTGTGTGGGCGGATCGAGCGAAACGCGCCGGACCCGGACAGCATCGGGATGGTATGGAAAGACTTGTCATGTGCGAAAGCGGCGGATTGCCAGGGGTCAATGTCCGAAAGGGCAGCGATCACCAAAGGCAAGGCATGCGACGGCGACATGGAATGGCAAGAAGGGAAAGGGGCCCGCGGGCCTCCAACCTTTTCAAGCCTCTGTCAGAATCATCATCGGGTCACTGCGACTCCTGCCATCCCGGCATGAACATATGACGAACATTCGGGATTGACGCTGCGCGACGGCGGATTATGACTCTCCTTCATGAGCGCCCCTGTCCTTGTCTGGTTCAAACGCGATCTGCGCCTTGAGGATCACCCGGCCCTGGCCGTTGCCGGGTCGCAGGTGCTGCCCGTCTATATCATTGAGCCAGACTATTGGCGCCTGCCCGATATCTCTGCGCGCCAATGGGCCTTTACCTCCGAGGCGCTTGCCAGCCTGCGCACGGAACTTGCAGCGCTTGGCCAACCCCTGATCACCCGCTGGGGCGAGGCGGTCGCACAGCTTGCGCGGCTCTGTGCGCAGCACGGGGTGACACGTATCCTGAGCCATGAAGAAACCGGCAATGCCTGGACCTATGCCCGCGACCGGCGCGTGGCGGACTGGGCGCGGGCGAACGGGATCGAGTGGGTGGAACTGCCGCAATCGGGCGTGATCCGGCGGCTGAAATCCCGCGATGGGTGGCAAGGGGCGCGCAATCGCTTCATGCGCCAGCCTTGCGCGCCTGCACCTGTCGCCCTTGAACCCATCCTGACCACCGATCTGCCCGAGCGCCTGCCCGATGCCCGCGCGCTGGGTCTGCCCCCCGATCCCTGCCCCCACCGCCAGAATGGCAGCCATGCCAGCGCGCGGCAGGTGCTTGACAGTTTCCTGTCCACGCGCGGGGCCAGTTATCGCCGCGCCATGTCCTCGCCACTCAGCGCCGAACGGGCCTGCTCGCGGCTGTCGCCCTATATTGCGCTGGGGGTATTGTCCGTGCGGCAGGTGGAACATGCGCGCCAGCAGGCGCGTGCCGCGCATGCGGGTGCGCAGGACTGGTCCGAGGCGCTGAACAGTTTCGCCAAGCGTCTGGCATGGCGCGACCATTTCATCCAGAAACTCGAAGATGAACCCGACATCGAAACCCGCTGCCTGCATCCCGCGCATGAAGGGCTGCGCGGCACGGACCCGGCGCGCTTGCAGGCCTGGTGCGCCGGCGAAACCGGTGTGCCCTTCGTCGATGCCTGCATGCGCTATCTGAGCGCGACCGGCTGGCTGAATTTCCGCATGCGCGCGATGCTGATGTCCTTTGCGTCCTATCATCTGTGGCTGGACTGGCGGCAGACCGGCGCGCATCTGGCGCGGCGCTTCACCGACTATGAGCCGGGTATCCACTGGAGCCAGTGCCAGATGCAATCGGGCACGACGGGCATCAATACGCTGCGCATCTATAATCCGGTGAAACAGGGCCATGATCAGGACCCGCAAGGCCGTTTCATCCGCACATGGCTGCCCGAACTGAAAGCAGTGCCGCTGCCCTTTCTGCACCGCCCCTGGGACTGGCCAGAGGCTGAACAGCATCTGTCAGGGCGCTACCCGGAGCCGATTGTCGATCTTGAGCAGGCGGGCCGCGCCGCCCGCGACCGAATGTGGGGGCTGCGCAAGCTGGCGGGCTTTCAGGCGACCTCGCAGCGCATCGCTCATAAACACGCCTCGCGTGCGGGCGACCATGCGCGCAGCAGCGCTGCGGCACAACGCCGGGCAAGACAGGGCAAGGCCCCCCCGGCGCAACTGAGCTTTGATCTGTGAAATGCCCGCGCGCCATTCGGATCGCGCAGTCTGGCCTGTGAACCGTGACCAGACAGGGCCAGGATCATATTTCCCCAATGATTAACATGGCTCTAACGCAGCACTAACAGCCTCTGTTGTTAACATAAGTTATCGCGACAGATCGAGTCGCGGTGGTTTTCAATCCTGCCCCGCGACCCCGGTCAAACAGGCAGGAAAGAAGACATCTGAATTAGAACTGAAACTTTTGCCTGTCTGCGGCGGTATTGGCCGCAAGGGACAAGGATAGAGCATAGCAATCCCGCGCCCGAACGCTCCCTGGGTCAGCGGGTGTTGAATTTCATCACCTAAAAATTTTCACTACCCGTGCCCCTGTCCTTCCGGACAGGGGCATTTTTTCACCGCGCCCTGCAGGATTTCCCCGGACCGCAAAAGAAAAACCTGCCCTTTCACGGGGCAGGCTCCGGTGTTCTGAACGGGTGCAGCAGGTCAGCCTGATGCAAGCGCGATCCCGGCCACGACACAGCCTGCGCCAAGAATGCGCCGCATATCCACCACCTCGCCCATCATGGCCCCGGCCGCCAGAATCATGATCGTTTCAACCCCGATGATCGTGACATAGACAACCGTCATGTCTGCTCGGCGCAAGAGGAATACTTCCGTCACGATCACCAGCAGAAAGCCAGCGATGATCAGCACGGCGGCCAGCGAATAGCTGCGATCCGCTGCAAGTTTCAGACCGACAGTCGCCACTGTATAGCCAAGCGCGGCAAGAACCAGAATGACGATCCAGCGCAGGATGTGCGGGTTCGAGGCGATTTCGGGAAGCGTTGTATCAGCGGGCATTTTGAGCACTTTCACAATTGGTCCGGGAAGGGAATCTCTGTCTTTCAAATTTCGGTCTGGCGGTCTTTCAGGCGACATGGCGTTCGCCCACCTGTCTGGGCCACCGCAAGGCAGCGCGATGACCCAGACGGCCCGGACTCTGATCAGGCGCAATGGGAGAAGTGCCTGAGAAGTGTCCGGGCCACTGCGCACCGTCATCGGCCAGGAGTAAAAAGCGCGCAGTGTCCTCGGGGGCAGCGCAGGTGTGACGCGCTGCAAACCATCCGCAAAGGGGATACTTGAGCCAAACTGTGGAAACGGAACCGAAACGGAACCGGAAAACCACATCTTTGGCAGATAGCTGTCCACGTTGCACAGGCAGACAGCCACCGGAACTGACCAGATCGCCCAGCCCTCCGAGAAGCTGCACCGCCGAGTGACAGGGTGCAGCAAGGGTGAGCGCGTTATTGGAAGGAAGGCAGGCGGACATTCCGGGCTCCGGTCAGTTCTTGAATGAACAAACTGTGCCTGCCGCTACGTTAGGGGCCTGTTAATCTGTCTTACTCGCCGGGAATAACGCTCTAGCGCGACTTTTTTCTATATTTTGCAAATTGTTAGTCAGAGAATCACCCGGCACAGGGGTTTGCCACAAGCCCGGCAGGCCAGGCGTGCTGCCTAACGGTGGGCTAACGGCTGTTGATTAACACTTAAGATCTGTCAAACTGCCCCGAGGTTCAGACCTGATGTATGTCGAAAAGTTCCCAGTTCCCGAGTGGCTTAGTGCGGCCACGCAGTATCATTTTGATGACCATTCAGACTGTTTGCAAATTGATCCTCTGGAAACACCCACCATGACTGGAGCACGCTCCGAAACATCGCAGATCCTGCACCTCTATCTCGCCGGACCGATGCGGGTCACTGATGGCCAAGGGCAGAAACTTGTCATTCGCGGGCGCAAGGCACAGGCGCTTCTGGCTCTGACGGCCCTTGCGCCGCAGATGCACCGCACGCGCGTCTGGCTGCGCGACAAACTCTGGAGTCAGTCGGACGAGACCCGCTCCTCGACCAGCCTGCGACAGTCGCTGTTCGAATTGCGCCGTGATCTTGGTCCACAGGCCGAAGACGCCCTTGATATCACTGCCGATACCGTGGGGCTGAACCCGGCCCGCGTCTGGGTCGATGTGACCGAGGTGCAGCGCGATGCGGCGCTGTTTTCGCGGCTGGGGCTGAGCGAAGAGACCGAACTTCTTGAGGGCTTCGATATCGGCGACCCCGAATTCGAGGACTGGCTGCAGGCCGCCCGCTTCGACTGGGCCGACACCGCCGAAGCGCTGGCAGCCGTCCGCCCTGCGCGACTGCTCTTGTCCGAGACCGGCCAGACCTCTTCTGCCCGGCTTTGCCTTGCCATGATGCGCGGTGTGGTGCAGGGCGGCGACGAGATGAGCCATCATCTGTCGGATTTCCTGACCGAACGGATCGTGGACAATATCCGCGAATTGATGCCGGTGCATGTGATCGACCTGCGCAGCCGCACCGCCGCGATCGAGGATCTGGCCGAAAGCGCCGAAGCAGAATTCTTCTGCCGGATGCGGGTCTTGTCGATCAGGCAGAATGTGACGCTGACATTCTTTGTCTATCGCTCGTCTCAACTGGCCATCGAGTGGAGCCAGTCGATCCAGTGCAGTCTGGAGGAATTGCAGCAAGCCGATTCCATGCTCATGCAGGGCTTTGTCGCGCAAAACACCGACCGGCTGGCGAAAACCCTGCTCAGCCATATCCCGGCGTCCAGCAATGAAACTGTCGCGCTGCGTGCGGGACATACGGCCATGAACCTGCTGTTCCGTCTGGATGATGACGCGCTGGGGCAGGCCATGGCGCTGCTCGACAAGGCCGAAGCCGCGAATCTGTCGAACGGGGTGGCGCATTCCCTGACCGCGGGTTTGCGCGCCTATGCCGCGTCATTCGCGGTGGGCGAGAATCTCGGAAGCCTTGGCCTGGATGAACGCCAGCGGCTGCACCAACTGATCAATACCCAACTGGACAACAACCCGTTCAACGCGATCACACTGGCCTGTCTGGGCCATGTCATCGGCTATGTGTTTCAGGAACATGATCTTGCAGGCAAGGTGCTGGAGCGCGCAGTCGCGCTGAATCCCTCGCAGGCATTTGCATGGGATCACCTTGCGCTGCACAAGCTTTACACGGGCGACTATGACGCCGCCCTGCGCCATGCACAGCGCGCAACGCAGCTTGGGGCATTCAGCCCGATTTCCTACAGCTATGACACCACGCTTGCCATGGCTGCAACCTTGACGGGCGATTTTGCACGCGCCACCATTGCCGGGCGCAGCGCGCTTCAGAAACAGCCGCGCTACAAGGCCGCGCTGCGCTATCTGATGGTGGCGCAATCCGCCTCGGGTCAGCGCGCCGCAGCCGAGGAAACGCGCACGCGCCTGTTGCAGCTCGACCCCGATTTCGCCGACCCCCAAGTGCAGCTGATGCGCTTCGGCCTGAGTGACACGCCCGAATCTCACCCGCTGCTGCGCAATCTCAAACCCCTGATGGAGTGATGTCCGATGACCGATTTCTCGATCATGGAACAATACGAATTTCTTGTGACCCCGCAGGGGTTGGAACTGATTGAACGCAAGGACGATCCGCAGAGTTCCGGCGATGACACGGAGGCCCAAGCGACCAACAGCGCATTGACATCGCTGGGCGGCACCATGATCGCGCGCTCGGCCAAGGGTGCGCTGACCGCGCTCAACCGCAACCGCAACAGAAACCGCAATCGTAACAGGAATCGGAACCGCAACAGAAACCGCAATCGCAATCGCAACAGAAACCGCGCAGATTTCGGCACGCAGGACGATCTGGGCATTCAGGAACCCTGGGAGGAACGCGCCAAGCTCTATGCATTGCGCGACGAATGGATGGACCTGCCCCTGCCGCTGCCGCCCTCTTTGCCCGAATTGCGCGCGCAGGCTGTCGATCTGCTGAAAAAGCAGGTCTTGCTGGCCCGTCCGCAATTTTCCGAACGGCGCGAGGAAATTCTTGTCGAGGCCGATCTGGAGCTTTCGCGCTATCTGCGCCCCTATGGCATCGAGACTCATGGCGGTTATGACGCGACGATCCATCTGATGCTGGTCGTGCTGGCGCTGACCGATGAAATCGGGCTGTATTACAAGGCGCGCTGGAACGTGCCGCGCCCCAATCAGATCGAACCGCGCCTGCGCCCCTTCCTCGCCGCGCCCGCCCATGCCAGCTATCACAGCAATCATGCGTTTCAGTCTTTCACGATCGCCTTCATCATGTCGCGGATCATCCCCGAACATCCCGGCTCGACGCAACTGTTCCTGTCCGCGCGGCGGATTGCCGAGAACCGCGAATGGGCGGGGGTGCATTACGCATGTGACACGCAAGCCGGGCATATGCTGGCGCGGATGATCCTGCCGGTTCTGGAAAAGGTGCTTGAGAAGAACATGCTTGCCGCGCAGGCCGAATGGCTCTGAAGGAGATCGCGATGAAACCCTATTCCATCAATCGCAAACAGGATGCGCTCTGGCACCTTATCTCTGTCGGGATCCTGACCAGGCAGCACCGCCCGAATGACTGGTCGCCCGATGCGATCTGCAAGCCTGCGCGCGTGGCCATGATCGACACCTCTGTTGCGATGGACCATCCCAATCTGCGCGCGGCGATCCGCAAGGATCTGGCTTTCGATCTGTTCTCGACCCGGCTCGGGGCCTTTCCGGGTCTGCTGGAACAGAAGCAGATCGGGGATCTGGGCTTTGGCGATGCGCAGGCGCTGGTGGCAGGGCTGCCAGGCTGCAAGGCGTTGCTGACCGAGTTGATGGCCCGTCTGGACCCGAACCAGCCGCCAAAGCAGGGCACGCTGCAACCGGCCGCGTCACCGGTCTTTTCCGGGCATGGCACCGCGATTGCCGGGCTGATCGGCGCGCGTCCCGCCCGCGTGCCCTATGCGCAGGCGCATATCAGTGGCCCTGAAGACGGGCAGCTTCCCCTGCCCTATTGCGGGGCCGATCCCACCTGCGAGATCGTGCCGATTTCGACCAATTTCGACGCCGACCCGGAGCAGATGATCCTCGCCTTCCTCTATGCCGATCTGGTCAATCCCGATGTGATCGTGCTGCCGCGCGGGATCGAGGATCCGTTCCGCGCCGAACCGCAGCTTCACGCCATCGACTTTCTGGGACAGCCGCTGGGAGAGCTGATCGCCCCCTGCCCGATCCCGGATGCGCAGCGCGAACTCTGGTCGGAACTGGCCGAACTCATCCTCAAGATTTCGCATCGCCGTCCCGTCATCTGTGCCGCGGGCAATGCGCATGAGGAATTTGGCATCTATCCGGCCAATCTGGCCTCTGACGACAATGGCGTGATCTCTGTGGGTGCGCTCAATGCCAAGGGCTGGCCCAGCAGCTACTCGCCCGAAGAGGGGCTGACCGTCTGGGCGCCCAGCAGCGATGCTGAACAATTCGACAGCGGCGAGGTGCGGCTGAACCCCGAACGACTGCTTGAGATCGGGCATGGCGTTCCGCCCGTGAATGACAATCACAAATATTCAGCTTTCGGGATTATCTCGACCGATGTGCCGGGACCGGGCGGCTATGTGGCGACGCCTTTCGACACGCCCGAACCGCAGGACGGCATCCGCGAATATGGGTCGTATTTCTGCGATTTCGGCGGCACCTCTGCGGCCTGCGCCATTGTTGCGGGCTTCATGGCGCTCGGGCGGGGGTTGGGCCAGATCCCGGCAGATGCGGACGGGATTGCCGCGAAAGCCTGGCTGTTGTCGAAATGCCAGCCCGTGCGCCCGGACCTGCCGAATGTGCTGGTGCCGCATCTGCACGGCAAAGCCTTCGTGCCCGGAGAGCCGGATCAGCCCTGATCAGCGCTCTGGCACCAGATCGATCTGGAAGCGCACCAGATCGCCACGATAGGCGACATCGTTGAAATAGAGGATCGTCCCGTTCGGGGCGGTCAGAATCCGGCGGATGCAGCCCATAGGGGTATTCACCGGCACGCCCAGAAGCGCTGCATCCTCCAGATTGGCCTGCCCGATGGTCAGCACCTGACGGCAGCGGGCGATGGTCACATCGCCCATCCCTTCGATCAGCGGGATGATGGTTTCGCGGTCGAAGCGCTCCGGTGCGCGGGCATATAGCCGCGCGTCGATATAGGCATCGGTGATCAGGCAGTCGCGCCCCTCCAGCGCATTGACGCGGCGCAGGTAGTGATAGGCGGGCGCGGGCATGCCGTCGTCAGGCGCGTGGCGGGGCAGATCGGTCACGGCCTCTTTGTGCAACAGGCGCGGGGTCGTCTTGGTGATCATGTCGATCAGCGCGGGCCAGTCCAACCCCACGGCAAAGCGCGTTGGCTGCGCGGCCTTTTCGGTGACAAAGGTGCCCAAGCCCTGCTGGCGGCGCAAATAGCCCTCTTCCTCCAGTATCGCGATGGCCTGCCGCACGGTGACAGCGGCAACTCCATAGATCTGGCCCAGTTCGGTAATGGTCGGCAATCGGTCCCCCGGTGCCCAGTCCCCCCCCTGCAACCGCCCGCGCAGGATCGCGGCCAGATTGAGATACAGCTTGCCGGGGCTTTGATGCAGCGCGGCCTGTGTCATCGGCTTTCCCCTGTCCTGCCCGGAACACGCCCCCAGTCTAGGAAATCGGGCGCGCTTGTCCATGTCGAAAATATCTTGTCATTAGGTCATTCTAATAATAGAATGATATGACAGGTTGCTTTGGGAGGAGCGCATGCCGGAACTTCTGGAAATCTCGCATCCCACGCGCGGGGTTGCCCTGTTGCGCATCAACCGCCCCGAGGCGCGCAATGCCCTGAACGCCGCCTTACGCCGCGCCCTGACCGATGCCTTTGCGACCTTGCCGAATGACCCGACCCTGCGCGCCATCGTCGTCACCGGCGATGACCGCGCCTTCATGGCCGGGGCGGATCTGCGCGAATTTGCCGAGATGGGCACCGCCGAGGTTGCCCGTCTGGGCGTGCGGCGCATGTGGGCGGTGATCGCGGAATGTCCGGCGCCTGTGATCGCCGCCGTCAATGGTGCCGCGCTTGGGGGCGGGCTGGAACTGGCGATGCATGCCGATATCCTCGTGGCAGGCGAAGGCGCGAAGCTGGGCCAGCCGGAAATCACTGTGGGCATCATGCCCGGTGGCGGCGGCACACAGCGCCTGATCCGTGCAGTAGGCAAGTTCAAGGCGATGAAAATGCTGCTGACGGGCGAGCCTGTCACCGGACGCGAGGCGTTCGAGATGGGCCTTGCTTCGGAAGTCGTGCCCGATGATGAGGTCTTGCCCCGCGCGCTGGAAATCGCCACGCGCATCGCCAGCCTGCCCGCCCTGTCCGCGCGCCGCATCAAGGAAGTCGTGCTTGCAGGCGAGGATGCGCCGCTTGCCACGGGCCTGATGCTGGAACGCCGCGCATTCGAAACCCTGTTCGACACTGCCGACAAGGCCGAAGGCATGGCCGCTTTCCTTGAGAAACGCGCGCCGGATTTCAAGGGAGACTGACACATGCCCCGCAAACCCGCTGACGCCCCGGATCTGATCGTCGCTGTCATTGGTGCAGGCGCGATGGGCAGCGGCATTGCCCAGGTTGCCGCCAGCGGCGGCGCGCAAGTCCTGCTGCATGACGCGCGCGCCGGGGCCGCGCTGGAGGTCCGCGATTTCATCGCCGGGATGCTGACCCGCGCTGCCGAGAAAGGCCGCATGACCACCGCAGAGGCCGAAGCCGCCAGCACCCGGTTGACGCCCGTTTCCGATCTGTCGGAACTCGCCCCGGCCGATATGGTCGTCGAGGCGATCATCGAGGATATGGCGGCCAAATCCGCCCTGTTCGCGGCGCTTGAAAAGGTGGTCGCACCGGAGACTATCCTCGCCTCGAACACCTCCAGCCTGTCAATTACCCGACTTGCGAGTGCCTGCACGCACCCGGAACGGGTTGCAGGCTTTCACTTCTTCAACCCGGTCCCGCTTATGCCGCTGGTCGAGGTGATCGCGGGCATCCGCACTGCGCCCGATGTGCTGGACCATCTGACGACACTTGGCACCCGCATGGGCCGCACGCCGGTTCGCGTGGCCGATGCGCCGGGCTTCCTCGTCAATCAGGTGGGGCGCGGCTACACGATCGAGGCCACGCATCTGGTGGCCGAAGGCGTGGCCGAATTTGCCTGTGTGGACCGGATCATGCGCGAGGCCGCGGGCTTTCGCATGGGGCCGTTCGAGCTTCTCGACCTGACGGCGCTGGATGTCACCCACCCCGCCACGGTGGAAATCTACGAACAGTGTTTTCACGAACCCCGCTTTCGCCCCGCCACGCTGATGGGTCAAAGGATGCAGGCGGGGCTTCTGGGGCGCAAGACCGGGGCGGGCCATTACCGCTATGACAAGGGCCAGCAGATCACCCCGCCCGAATCCCCGATGCCGGGTTTCACCGGCGGCACGTTCTGGATCGACCAGTCCTTGCCCGGTTGCGCGCAGCTTCTGGCACAGATCGTCACGCAGGCCGGGGGGCAGATCGACACTGCACATGCGCCGGGCAAAGAGTCGATCATCCTGATCACGCCTTTGGGCGAAGATGCGACCAACCATGCGGTCGCCCACGGTCTGGACGCCACCCGCGTTGTGGCTGTGGATTCGCTTTTCCAGTTCAAGGGCCGCCGCAGCCTGATGGGCACGCCGATCACCCGCCCCGATGTGCTGACCACGGCGCAGGCCCTGCTCGCCCATGACGGCACGCCCGCGACGGTCCTGCGCGACAGTCCCGGCTTTGTGGCGCAGCGTATTCTTGCCTGCATCATCAACATTGCCGCGCAAGTCGCGTCGCGCGGGATTGCTGCGCCCAGCGATATTGACCGCGCTGTGACGCTGGGCCTGAACTATCCGCACGGTCCGCTCGCATGGGCTGACGCACTCGGCGCGGGGCGGGTTCTGACCATCCTGGACGGCATGCACCGCTGCACCGGCGATCACCGCTACCGCCCCGATCCGTGGCTGCGCCGCCGCGCGCAGCTTGGGGTCTCTCTGCTGACCCAAGACACTCATCCCGCCTGACACAAAGGACGCATCCCATGCTTGACGCCTATATCTATGACGGGCTGCGCAGCCCTTTTGGACGGTCTGGCGGCGCGCTGTCATCGATCCGCCCCGATGATCTGATGGCCGAGGTCTTGAGGCCGCTTCTGGCGCGCAGCTCCTTCGCGCCCGATCAGATCGACGACGTGATCCTTGGTTGCGCCAATCAGGCGGGCGAGGACAGTCGTTGTGTCGCCCGCCACGCCGCCCTGCGCGCAGGTCTGCCGATCGAGGTTCCGGGTACCGTGATCCAGCGCAATTGCGGTTCTGGCCTTGGCGCGATCATCGCCGCCGCCCATGCGCTGACAGCGGGCGAGGCGTCGGTGATCCTGTCGGGTGGTGTGGAAAGCATGAGCCGCTCGCCCTTTGTCATCGGCAAGGACGCCAAGGGGTTTTCGCGCAATCTGGTCTGGTATGACAGCGCCGTGGGCGCGCGTTTTCCCAACCCGGCGATTGAGGCCGAATTTGGCCGCGATACCATGCCCCAGACCGCCGATAATCTGGCGCAGGAATACGCCATAACCCGCGAAGATGCCGACGCTTTCGCGCTGCGTTCGCAGCAAGGTTGGGCGCGCGCCTGTCAGGCGGGCCATTTCGCCGCCGAGATCACCCCCTTGACCCTGCCCGGTGCGCGCGGCAAGCCCGATCGCGTGATCGACACGGATGAACACCCCCGCCCTGACACCGATGCAGCGGGGTTGGCGAAACTGCGCGCGATCAACCCCGATGGCGTGACGACGGCGGGCAATGCCTCTGGCCTGAATGATGGCGCGGTCGGGCTGATGATGGGGACGCGCGCGGCAGGCGAAGCCGCAGGCGCGCGCCCGATGGCGCGTGTTCTTGCGACTGCCGTGGCAGGCGTCGCGCCGCGCATCATGGGGATCGGCCCTGTACCTGCGTCGCAGAAGGCGCTTGCGCGGGCTGGACTGACCCTGAACGACATGACCGTGATCGAAATCAACGAGGCGTTTGCCGCACAGGTTCTCGCCTGTCTGCGCGGGCTGTCGCTGGCCGATGACGACCCGCGCGTGAACCCCAATGGCGGCGCGATTGCGCTGGGTCATCCGCTTGGCGCATCCGGCCCGCGCATCCTTTTGCACGCGATCCATGAGACCCGCCGCCGGGGCGGGCGTTACGCGCTGGTCGCCATGTGCATCGGCATGGGTCAGGGTATCGCCGCTGTGCTGGAGGTCTTTGCCGATGACAACTGACCCGCATTTCGACTGGCGCGACCCGCTGCGCCTTGATGATTTGCTCAGTGACGAGGAACGCCTGATCCGTGACAGCGCCCATGATTTCGCGCAGGCCGAACTCATGCCGCTGATCCTTGACTGGCACCGGCATGAGCATTTCGACCCGGCGATCTTTCCCAAACTGGGGGAAATGGGCTTTCTCGGCATGCAGCTAGAGGGCTATGGCTGCGCGGGCGCAAGCTACACCGCCTACGGGCTGGTCGCGCGCGAATTGGAACGGGTGGATGCCGCGTTTCGTTCGGCCATCGGCGTGCAGGGCGGGCTGGTGATGACGCCGATCCATGTGTTTGGGTCCGACGCACAAAAGGATCGCTACCTGCCCGTCCTTGCGCGCGGTGAAATGATCGGCTGTTTCGGCCTGACCGAACCCGATGCGGGGTCCGACCCGTCACGGATGCGGGCGCGGGCGAAATCGGTGCCGGGGGGCTACAGCCTGTCGGGCAACAAGATCTGGATCACCAACGCGCCGATTGCCGATCTCTTTGTCATATGGGCGCGCGATGATGACGGGCATGTGGGGGGCTTCCTGCTGGAACGCGGCATGGCGGGGCTGATCACAGCCAAGATCGAAGGCAAATTCTCGGTCCGCGCCTCGCCCACCGGCGAAGTGTCGATGAGCGATGTTTTCGTGCCCAGCGAAAGCCGCCTGCCCGGTGCGAAAGGGCTGAAAGCGCCGCTTTATTGCCTGAACCGCGCGCGACTGGCGATAGCCTGGGGGGCGCTGGGGGCGGCTGAGTTCTGCTGGCAGGCAACGCGCGATTACGTCATGGCGCGGGAACAATTCGGCAGACCGCTTGCGGCCAATCAACTCATTCAGGCGAAGCTGGCCGAGATGCAGACCGAAATCACGCTGTCGCTGCTGGCAACGCTGCGACTGTCGCGCTTGCAGGATGCAGGGCTGGCCACGCCGGAAATGATCAGCCTTGTCAAACGCGCCTCTGCACGCCGGGCGCTGGATGTGACGCGCATGGCGCGGGAAATGCACGGCGGCAACGGGATTTCCGACACCTATCATGTCGTGCGCCACATGATGAATCTCGAAGTGGAAAACACGTTAGAGGGCACCGCCGACATTCACGCGCTGGTGCTGGGCGCCGCGCAAACTGGCATAAGGGCATTTTCCGCATGACAGACTCCGGTATCACGGCCCTTCTGGCCCCGCGCTCCATCGCAATCATCGGCGTGTCGCAGGATTTCAACAAGCTCAACGGGCGGGTGATGAAATTCCTGCTGGAAAAGGGCTATCCGGGGCAGATTTACCCGATCAACCCGAAATATTCCGAGGTTGGCGACTGGCCCTGCTTCCCGTCCATCGAAGCCGTCGGGCAAGAGATCGACCTTGCCGTGATCGCCGTTCCCGCCCGTGATGTGACCGCGCAGGTCGCGGCCTGCGGGCGCGCGGGCGTGAGGTCCGCCATCGTGTTCAGTTCCGGCTTCGGCGAGATGGGCACCGAGGGCCGCGCGCTGGAGGAAGAGCTGATCGCAAGTGCCCGCGCTTCGGGTCTGCGGCTGTGCGGGCCGAACACGCTGGGGCTGATCAATGCGTTCGAGAAGGTCTATGCGACCTTCACCCAATATGGCATGGGGCCAACCCTGTCCGGCCCTGTAGGGTTCGTCAGCCAGTCGGGCGCTTTCGGCACGGCCATCGCCGCCCTTGCGCGCAGGCGCGGCATGGGTCTGGGCTATTTCATCAACACAGGCAATGAACGCGATGTGACCTTCTCGGATTGCATGGCGCATGTGTTGGCCGATGCGCGCGTCACGGTCGGCGCGGGCTATCTGGAAGGGGTCAGCGACGGCGCGGGCTTCGCTCAGGTCGCGGCACAGGCGATGAATGCGGGCAAGCCGCTGGTCATGACCAAAGTGGGCAGGCTTGGGGCAGGCGCGAAAGCGGCGGCCAGCCACACGGGCGCGCTGGCGGGGGCAGATGCGGTCTTTGACGGGGTGGCGCGACAATTCGGTGTGATCCGTGCGCGCAACGAGGAATCGATGCTCGATATCGTCGATGCCTTTGCCACCGCGAAACCGCCCGAGGGGCGGAATGTCGCCATCGTCACGCAATCGGGCGGCGCGGGTGTGCTGATGAGCGACCGGGCCGAGGAACTGGGGCTGAACGTGGCCGAACTTGCGCCTGCCACTGTCGCGCGTCTGCGCGAGGTGCTGCCTGCTTTTGCGGCGACCGGAAATCCCGTCGATGTGACCGCGCAATTCATCGCCGATCCCGGCATGTTGCGCGACTCTGTCTGCGCTGTGCTGGCCGACCCCGGTGTGGATGTCGCAGTGATCTGGCTGCAATTGATGGACGGGTTCGTGGACAAGCTGACCCGGACCTTCCGCGAGATTCGCGAAGCTGTGGAAAAACCCTTCGTCGTGGCATGGGTCGCGGCCCCGGATGCGGGCCTTGCCGCGCTGCGCGATCTGGGGATTGCCTGTTTCCGGGGCGCAGAGCCCGCGATCGAGGCCGTCGCCACAATGACCGATTGGCGCGCGGCGCAGCGGGCATGGGCCGCGGATGCGCCCGCCCGCGCGGCACTGATGGCCGATCTGCCCGCCCCAAGCCTGCCCTGCACCGGGGGCGCTTTGCCGACCATTGATGCCGCCGAGCACCTCAAGGCCCTGCCCTTGGTGCCGTCACGTCTGGCCCGAACCGCAGACGAGGCCGTGACCGCTGCGCAAGAGCTTGGCTGGCCAGTGGTGCTGAAGATCGAATCGCCCGACATTTTGCACAAGACCGAAAGCGGCGGTGTTGCGGTGGGTCTGGCCGATGAGACCGCTTTGCGCGACGCCTATGCGCAGATCATGGCCAACACGACCACCCGCGCGCCGGGTGCCCGGATCAGTGGCGTGATCGTGCAGGCGATGGGGCGCGGCACGGTCGAGATGGTGATCGGTGTGCAGGATGATCCGGTCTTTGGCCCGGTGGTGATGGTGGGCTTCGGCGGCGTGCTGGTCGAGGTGCTGTCGGATGTGATCTTTGCCAAGGCCCCGGTCACGCAGGCGCAGGCCGGCGAAATGCTGGAACGTCTGAAAGGGCGCGCGCTGCTGGACGGGGTGCGCGGGGCCGCCCCGGTAGACCGCACCGCGCTCTGTGCCATGATCTCAGAAGTCTCGCGCCTCGCCGCCGCCAATGCGGGCCGGATCGCATCGCTGGATCTGAACCCGGTTCTGGCCGGGCCAGAGGGTGTGGTCGCCGTCGATTGGCTGCTTCTCACCCATCCCGCCCCGGATCAGGCCGGTTCCTGATCTTCGGGCACATCCATCCCCGCCTCGCGCGCGATGCGGCGCAACTGCACGTCCAGCAGATCGAAAAAGCGCCGACGCGGCGAGCCGGGATCGAACATCAGCCCCAACAGGCGGCGCGGCGCGGGATCGCCCAAGGGCTCGACCCGGAAGCCCTGCTTGCGGAACCCCGGATTGTCGGGCACCACCGACACGCCCAGACCCGCCGCCACCAGCGCCAGAACCCCGTCTTGCGTGTCAACCTCCATCGCGGATTGAACGGTGATCCCTTCGGCCTCGAACGCGCGTTCGACCATGCTGCCGACACGGGCATTGCGCGAGAAACGCACATAGGGGTTGCGGCGCAGGATCTCGCGGAAATCCGCCCCGGCGGCAGTGGGATGGGCCAGCACGACAAGCGGTTGTTCAGCGATGGTGCGAAAGATCAGCCCCGGAACCGGCTCGGCAGAGCCGGTGGTCAGCGCCACATCGATCAGACCCGCGCGCAGGGCCGCTTCCAGGTCATGCGCCAGCCCGGTGGTCAGGCGGATTTCCAGTTTGGGCTGGGTTTCGCGCAGATGCAGCAGCGCAGGCGGCAGCAGGGTCGAAACGGCGGTATGCACCGCGCCGATGCGCAGCTTTCCTGCATTGTTGTCGCGGCGCAGACTGTCCGAGAGATCCTCCCAGATCGCGATGACTTCACGCGCGCGCAGGGCGAAGTCCCGCCCTTCCTGCGTCAGCACCGGCGGACGGCGCGAGCGGTCGAAGAGGCGCATATCCACATCCTCTTCCAGCCCGCGCATCTGCACACTGATCGCCGAGGCCGAGAGATCCAGCGCCTCTGCCGCCTGGGCGAAACTTCCGTGATCGACGACTGCAATGAAGGTGTAGAGCGACTTCACATCCATCGCGCACGCCTCATGCCTTGGGGGTCGCGGAAACCCGCGTCGCGGACCGGGCGGCTTCACGCTTCAGCCGTGCCGCGCGCACCGTCGCGCGAATGATCATCACCACCGACAGGATCGTGAGGCACCAGAACAGGATCGTGATCGGCCCGCGCACGAAGATCTCCAGACTGCCGCGCGACATCAACAGCGCCTGCCGGAAACTGTTCTCCAGCATCGGGCCAAGGATGAAAGCGATCAGGAACGGTGCCGCAGGAAAGCGCAGCAAGAGCATGATATAACCGACGCCCCCCATGACCAGCATCACCGCAACATCAAAAATCGAGTTGTTGATCGCAAACACCCCGAAGATACACAGAACCAGCACGCCCGGAAACAGCAGATCCGACGGAATATCCGCGATATAGCGAAATGCCCGGATCGCCACGGCCCCCACGATCAGCAGCAGGAAGGAACTGGCAATCAGCCCGATGAACAGCGCATAGACGATATCGGCATTGTTCACGAACAACAAAGGCCCCGGCGTCAGGTTATGCACCATGAACGCCCCGATGATGATCGCGGTGATCACATCGCCCGGAATACCCAGCGACAGTAGCGGGATCAGCGTGGCCCCTGCCACCCCGTTATTGCCCGCCTCCGCAGCGGCGACGCCTTCGATCTCGCCCTTGCCGAAATTCTCGCGATTGGGCGAGGCGCGGCGCGCTTCGGAATAGGACAGAAACGCCGACGGGGCCGCGCCGATGCCGGGGATCGCACCCAGAAACACGCCAATCGCGCTGCCCCGGAAGATGGATTTCAGCGAGCGCCGGAAATCGGGCCATTTCAGGCGCGAATAGCCCATCCCGCGCACCCGATGCTCCTTGGCCTCGGGGTTGCGGATATAGGCGATGATTTCGGGCAGCGCGAAGAGCCCGATCAGCACCGCCACGAAATTCAACCCCCCACGCATATCGACCGAACCGAAGGTGAAGCGCTCGGTCCCACCGATGAAATCCAGCCCGATCGTGGCCAAGAGCAGACCCAGCGTGGCCGCAATGATGCCCTTCACCAGACTGTCGCCCGACACGCCCGCGATGATGGTCAGCGAAAACACGATCAGCGTGAACATCTCGGGCGGGCCGAAATTCAGCGCGAAGGACGCAAGCCACGCTGCAAACAGGATCAGCGCGAGGTTGGACATCAGATCAGCGATGCAGGAGGCATAAAGCGACATGCTCAGCGCCTCGCCCGCGCGGCCCTGTTCGGCCATCGGATAGCCGTCAAGTGCTGTGGCCGAGGAGGCGGGCGTGCCCGGTGTCTTGATCAGAATGGCGGGGATCGAGCCGCCGAAAATCCCGCCCTTGTAGACGCCCAACAGCAGCAGGATGCCGAAAATCGGTTGCAGCGCGAAGGTGAAGGGCAAGGTCAGCGCCACGGCCATCGTGGCCGACATGCCGGGGATCGCACCTGCAATCACCCCGATGGTGACGCCCAGCGCCAGAAAGGCAATGCTTTCCCACTGTGCGACCAGCGTGAACCCGGCGGCCAAAGCCTCCATGAATGTCATGGCAATCTCACTATCCTGCCTTGCGGGATCGCGACCCCGGCAACCTTGGTGAAGAAGAAATACAGCGCCAGCGGCAGCACAATGGCCGCCACCATGCCCCAGAAGCGGTTCTTGCTGCCCGTCAGAAAGACCAGCGCCACGAAAACCACCATCGAGGTCCAGACCATGCCCACTGTGCGCAGAGAAAAGAAGGTCGCGATCAGCAGCAGGGCCAGCGCGCCCAAGCGCAGGGCCTCGGGGCGCGAGACGCGCAGATCATCGGCAATCGCATCGGGCGGTGGCGGGGCCGTCGCCGCGCGGATCACCACCGCCACACCGCAGATCAGCATGACCCAGCCGATGACGGTGGGCCAGAAGGCGGGCGACAGCGCCTTGATCGGCACCCGGCGCGGGATCGCGACATAGGTCGGGATCAGCCACCACAGGATCAGGGCCGCCATCAGGGTCACGCCCAGACCCACAAGGATTTCATCGCGTCGCGACAGCATGGGGACTCCGTTTCAGGCGCAGGGTTTACGACCCATCAGGCAGGGCCAGCGCCAGATCTGTGGCCCGCGCAAGACGGGCCACAGAGAGGTCGGGATCAGTCGATTTCCAGATCGAGTTCGACCACCAACCGGCGGAACACCTCATAGGCGTCATTGACGAAAGTGACCGAGTCCTCGGGGGACATCAGTTCGACCACAGATCCGCCCGAGGTCATGAAGTTGAGGAAGGTTTCGTCCTGCACCGCCTCGGCCATCCATTCGCCCCAGCGGTCAGAAACTTCATCGGGCATGCCAGCAGGCCCAGCGATCCCGGTCCAGCCGACCAGCGCCTTGAGTTCCGGCTTGCCCAGTTCATCAACCGTGGGCGCATCAAAGCCCTCGACCCGCTCGGAGGATGTGACCAGAAGCGGCACCATCTGTCCGCTCTGGACAAAGGGCGCGGCCGGCGAGGTGCTGCCGCAATAGAAATCCGACGTTCCCTGCAACACGGCGGTCAGCGCCTGACCGTCGCCCTCGGTCGGGATATGGATGACGTTATCGGCAAGATCCGTGACACCATAGGCATCAAGCACCATCAGCGCCCCGAAATGTGGCAGCGTCCCCACCCCGGCAGAGCTGAACAGAACCGTGCCGGGATTGTCATTCACCTTGGCGATCAACTCGTCAATCGTGGTGATGCCGGAATTGGAATTCACCACGCAGGCCACCGGGTTGATCTCGTAGATGCCGACGAAGCGGAATTCATCAATCGTATAGGGCAGGTTCGGGTTCATCGCCGGGTTCACGGTATGCGATCCGACCCGCGCGAACAGAAGCGTATAGCCATCGGGGTCCGCATCGCGCACTGCCACAGACCCGGTTGCACCGCCCGCACCAGCCCGGTTCGACACCACGACAGGCTGCGGCACGATCGGCGTCAGGGCAGTTGAGAGCGCACGCGCCGAAAGATCGGTCGCACCGCCCGGACCATATGGAATAAGCATCTGGATCGGTCGCGTCGGATAATCGGCAAAGGCCGGTGCAGCAAGTGCCGCTGTCGCTGTCCCGAGGGTCAGCGCGATCAGGGTCTTTTTCATTAGTATTTCCTCCCGTTTTCAAGTGCTGCCGGTTGCCCCGGCTGGTGGTGATTGAAGCCCGCTGCGGGCCCTTGGTCAAATGCCAGATTGCGCCCTCCTGAGGGTCATTCTGGCACAATGGACTCTCAGTGCACGGACGCGGCCTGCGGCATGCGACCGGCCACGACCGGCGCAGGCACAGGCCGGATACGGACATTGACACAGACAGGGGCGCGGGCGGTCTGAGCCTCCTCCAGCGCCTGCGCCAGCGTCTCTGGCGTGCCATCCGCGGCCAGCAGCCCCCCTGCCCCCAGACCGCCCGCAGCAAGGTCATAGCGCGCGAGATGCGACAGCGTGCAGCTATGCGTGCGCCCCTGCCCGAATTCGCGGATCTGGATCTGATGCTCGGCATTCCAGCAGGAATCATTGCCGATCACCGCGATGAACCGCGCCCCTTCCCGCGCCGCCGTCTCGTATTCCGCCAGCAGAAAGCCCGCCGTCCCGTCACCCATGACCGCGATCACCGGCACATCGGGCCGCGCGATGCTGGCGGCAATCGCATAGGCCGGTGCCGCACCAATCGCACCGGACACTCCGTTGATCACACGCGGACCTTGATGCGGCACGGCCTGCATCCACTGGCCGAACTCGCCCCCGTCCGAGATGAACACCGCCTCCGGCTGCGCGCGCAGGATCGCGCCAAGTGCCGTGCCCACCGCCGCAGGATGCAGCCCATCGGGCGCAGCGAACGCCCCTTGCGCGACATCCGCCCGCGCCGCCGTGGCGCGTGCGGCCTCGCGCATCCAGTCCGGGCGATCCGGGGCCATCGTCCCCTCTGTCAGCGCCAGTAGCACTGGCATACTATCCGCGCGCGCCGCGATCTCCAGTCGCGCCCCAAGCTGCGCCCGCGCGCGCGTGATCTCGCCCTCTTCCGGGTCGATCACGGCAAAACGCGTCTCAGTCCCGCCCATGCCCTGCCCCAGAAATCCGGTCGTGAAATCCCCCGATTTACCCAGAAGCACGATCCGGTCCGCCTGCCGCGTCACATCGACCAGCGCCCCAAGCGAGGGATCGCGCAGACCACGCGGGCTTTCCATACACAGCACCGGCGCGTTCAGCGCCGCCTGCGTCCGCGCCAGCGCGCCATTCGTGCGCGTGTTCGACAGTGCCGGTCCGGTCAGGATCAGCGGGCGCGCGGCCCCGTCCAGAAACGCCCGCAATTCCGCCAGATCGCCTGCGCCAAGGGTCTGCACTGGCGGCGTGAAATTCAGGTCTCCGCGCGTGGAAACCGCATCCGTCAGCACATCCGCAGGCAACGCCAGATGCACCGGCCCCGGACGACCGGCAAGGGCGGCGCGGATCAGCCCTGCGGCTTCGCTGGCCAGAGTATCCGCCGAGCCCGCCCGCAAACTCGCCTTGGTCACAGGGGCCGACATGGCGCATTGATCGAGTTCCTGAAACGCGCCCATCCCGTCTTGGGCACGCGGCGAATCTCCGCTCAGCAGCAGCACCGGCGATTCGGACGCCTGCGCCGAAATCAGCGCGCCCAGTGCATTGCCGAAGCCCGCCCCGGCCGTGACCAGCGCGACCCCGATCTCACCGGTCAGTTGCGCCCAGGCTTCCGCCGCATAGACCGCAGCCGCTTCGTGCCGGACATGCACCAGCCGGATATCGCGCCCCAGAAGCGCATCATAGACCGGCATGATCTGATTGCCCGAAAGCGAGAAAATGCACCGCACCCCGGCCGCCTGCAATGCATCAACCAGCGCCTCTGCCCCTGTCATGGAAACTGTATCCCTCACGCAAGCTCCTCCTGACGCCACTCTGCAAATAGAATGAATTTTTTTCAAGTAATATTTTTCTTATTGAAGTTTTTTTTCGTTAGTGGTTTGCTTAAGACCAATCAGAGTCGCCGCATCGCCGCGACAATACGTGCAATGACAGTTGAGCCGAGAGGGCCGAAGGTGAGCACCACAGGACCGCAGATCACAGTGACCGTGCAGCGCGGCGGGCCGGACGGGCCGGGGCGCAAGCAGCAATTCCAGGTGCCCGCCCATGACAATCAGACCGTGCTGGATGTGGTCTCTTGGATTCAGCAGAACTCAGACCCGACCCTGACCTATCGTTTTGCCTGCCGGGTGGGCATGTGCGGCTCTTGCGCGATGATGGTGAATGGCGTGCCGCGCTGGACCTGCCGCACCCATGTCAGCAAGGTCTTGCAAGACG
>JAFIEM010000154.1 GCA_020832555.1 Natronohydrobacter sp.
GCATCAGCACCATCGGGCCGATATTGCGCCCGGCCAGAATATGCACATGCAGATGGGGGACTTCCTGCACCCCGTCATGGCCCGAATTGGCAATCATCCGGTAGCCATTGCCGCCATCTCCGGGTGCGACGCCAAGTTTCGCGCAGACATCGCCGATGGCGCGGGTATAGTCCACGATCTCGGCGTCTGATGCCGCGCTGGCGAAATGGTCGTAACAGACATAAGGGCCTTTCGGGATCACCAGCACATGATGCGGCGCTTTCGGGGCGATATCGCTGAAGGCAAGACTGTGCTCGGTTTCATGCACCTTGGCGCAAGGGATCTCGCCGCGCAGGATTTTCGCGAAGATGTTCTGGTCGTCGTAAGTATAGCTCATCCGGTCACTCCGCGTCATTCGCCCAGCCGGCGACGGCTTTGACTTCCAGGAAATCCTCGATTCCCCAGACGCCGCCTTCGCGCCCGTTGCCCGATTGCTTCATCCCGCCAAAGGGCGATCCGGCCCCGCGCGATTTGCCGTTCATCTCGATCATGCCCGCGCGCAACTTCCGCGCCAGCCGGTTGCGGCGTGCGCCGTCCTGCGACTGGACGTAGTTGGTCAGGCCGTAGACGGTATCATTGGCGATGCGCACCGCGTCTTCCTCGGTCTCGAACGGCAGGATCGACAGGACAGGGCCAAAGATTTCCTCGCGGGCGATGGTCATGTCATTGGTGACATCGGCAAAGACCGTGGGGCGGACGAAATAGCCGCGGTTGAGCCCCTCGGGGCGGCCCAGACCGCCCGCGACCAGCCGCGCGCCCTCGTCCATGCCTTTCTGGATCAGATCCTGAATCTTGTCGAATTGCATCTGGCTGACCACGGGGCCGATATGCTTGCCGCTCTCATGCGCCGGGCCAACGCTCGTTGCCTCGGCCAGTTCGCGGACCTCGTCCACGGTCTGCTCATAGATCGAACGTTCGACCAGCATCCGCGTGGGCGCGTTGCAGGACTGGCCGGAATTCTGGAAGCAATGCGCGACGCTGCGCTTGATCGCTTTCTCGTCGGCATCGGCAAAGACGAGATTCGCGCCCTTGCCGCCGAGTTCGAGATGCACGCGCTTGAGTGTCTCGGCGGCGTTCTTGGAAATCGCGATGCCTGCGCGGGTAGAGCCGGTGAAGCTGACCATATCCACGTCTTTATGGCCGGAAAGCTGCGTGCCGACACCGGGGCCGTCGCCATTGACCATGTTATAGACGCCGTTGGGGGTGCCTGCCTCATCCATGATCTCGGTCCAGACGATCGACGACAGCGGCGCGATTTCTGACGGTTTCAGGATCATCGTGCAGCCCGCAAGCAGCGCCGGGATCACCTTGAGCGTGACCTGATTCATCGGCCAGTTCCAGGGCGTGATCAGGGCGCAGACCCCTACGGCCTCGCGGATGATGCGGTCCTCGGGGGCGTGATCCCCCAAGGGGGCGATGAATTCGATCTGCTCGAACGCCTTGATGAAATTCGCGATATGCCATGTACCTGCGCCGAATTGCGATGCGCGCGCCAGATCAATGGGCGCGCCCATTTCCTGGCTCATGGCCTGTGACATATCCTCGGCGCGGGATTTGTAGATCTCCAGAATGCGCTCGACCAGTGCGAGCCTTTCGCGCGGGTCGCTATGCATCCAGCCGGGCAGCGCCGCTTTCGCAGCGGCCACAGCGAGGTCGGTATCGGCGGCCCCGCCCAGCGAGATGACCGCGCAGGGTTCTTCGGTGGAAGGGTTGATCACCTCCAGCGACTGCCCTGCGATGGGGTCGCACCATGTGCCATTGATATAGAATTGCCGCTTGTCCAGCATGGTCTTGCTCCCTGTTCACTTGTGCAACATTTGCACCGGGACGCGGCATGTGCAAGGGCAGCGCCTTAGCGCAGGCTGATCACCTTGGCGTCAATCGCCAACATATAGCCTTGGCGCGCGATATTCTTGACCAGCACTTCGGAAATCAACTGATTGCCCAGCGTATCGCGTAGCCGCTTGATGCGGGTGGCACCTGCGGCTTCGTCGCAATCGGCCTCGATCCTGCCAGATATCACCGCTTCGATTGCCGCCCCGGTCAGCACTTCGTCGTCGATGCGCGCTTCGGCCAGCACGGCCAGGGTTTCGACAGCCGCAGGGGTCAGCTTGAATTCCATGTCGTTGATCGCGACCGAATTGGTCGCCCGGTCGATCACCAGTTGCGAGACTTGCAGACCCTGTTTCTCGACCATCGCCATGCGCCGGTTCAGCGTGATCAGGATGACGATGACCACGAAGGACGTGACCAGCAGCCCGGTGGCAAAGACCAGCAGCACAAAGATCACGATCCGGTAAGAGACCAGCGTTTCGGAAAACGCGGTGCCGGATTGCGCAAGGATCTCCAGCAGCTTGATTTCCGCCTGAGAGGTCAGGTCTGCATTCTCAATGAAAACCCGCTCGACGCGGGCATTGAAGGCCCCGGCATCGGGCAGGTTCAGGAACAGCAGCACCGCCGTCAGCGCCAGAATGGCGACGATCGCGACAATGCCCCAGACGACTGCCCGACTTCCCAGCCGGATCAGGTCGCTAGCGACGATGGATGACCCCTGCATTGGCGCTCCTGCGCTGAAATTCGGATGCGTCGAAAATGGACTCGATTTGCAAAAGCGTCCAGCCGGAACGTGCAATCACGGGCCGCGCGTAATCTGTGGCCGCCTGCCGCGAGCCACAGGCCGAGGCAGGCAGTTCGACGATCCCGTATTGCAGGCGCAACGGGTTGTCCTGTTTGGCTTTGAAATCCGCGTAGCACTGGGCCGAGGCTTGCGTCGCAAGCGCCAGACCAGCCAGAAGCGCGAAAAGGCGGAGAGCGTGTTTCATGAGCGAAGATCTGCCAGCTTGCAGGATGTTATTCAATATCAGGGGCGATGTTTCGCCCATGTTATCCGATAACAGCCCCCCGTTATTGCCTGTCCGGGCGCATGGGGACGAGGCTTGAGGCATGATCTTTGTCTTGAAAGGACCAGTCCCATGCTCTCGTATTTCTCGAATATCAGGCGGCGCACTACCAGCCTGCTTGCCGCTTCCGCTGTTGCGGTCTCTGCCATCGGGGCCGGGTCGGCCCCCGCCGCAGCCTCGGATGACCAGTTGCTGAAATTTCTGCTGGGCGCGACGGCGGTTGCGATCATCGTGCATTCCGCCTCGCGCGCGCAAAGCCGTGCGCATTCGGCACCAGCGCGCGGGCTGCCGCGGCATTGCCGCGAGACTCTGGGCATTCATGGTCGCCATGTGGCCGTCTATAATGCGCAATGTCTGCATCGTGCTGGGCTGCGCAACCTTCCGGCCCATTGTCATGAAACCATCCGCACCAATCACGGCATGCGCAATGTGTATCGTGCCCGCTGTCTGGAAGGACACGCCCCACGCCGCGGGGTACCCGCACAGGCACGGGGGCTGCCAGACTGGTGCGCGACCAGCTACCAGTATCGCGGGCGCTGGCATGAGGGCTATGCCGCCGCTTGCCTGCAGCAAGCGGGCCTGCGTCACTTGCCAGCGACATGTCTGGTCTCTGGCAGCGGCGGGCAGGTCTATGCCGCGCAATGCCTGCGCAGGGAAGTTCATAGGCGTCGCTGAGCCTGTGCGGATCGCGTGGCGCGGGCAGTCATGTCTGCGCCAGAGCTTTGCACGCGGTAAGTTAAGTTAATTTGGGTTTTGGCGAATCGCGCGGATGTGATAGGTTTTCCGAACTATTTTGCTGCCAACAGGAGATTTTACATGTCTGGATTGATAACTCGCCTCGCTGCGCGCGGGGCTGCTACCTTGAGTATCTGTGCGCTTGTCGGGGGGCTGGTGATCACGACGCCCACGCAGGCGAAAGCGTCAGAATGGTTGGCTGTCGCGGTGGGAGCCGCAATGCTGGGGATCGTGCTCGGCGGGGCAAAGAAGAAACCCAAGTATACGGTCATCGCGCGGTACTGCGAGAACCCGAAAACCGGCCTTTACCACAAGTGCTGATGTTCTGCGCGCCATGGCGGCCCTGCACAGGTCATCCGGCGCTGGAATGAGACCGGTTCTTCTGCGGTCGGGGCTTGCCCCGACCGTTTTTCATGGCAAAAAGGCTGCATGAGCCTGTCGCATCCCGATTTCAGTCATGAGTTGCATCTGTCCCGCAACGGAGCGCAGTGGATTGTCGGCGTGGATGAAGTCGGGCGCGGACCTTTGGCCGGGCCGGTCACGGCGGCGGCGGTCCGGCTGAACCCCGAGGATCTGCCGCAGGGATTGCAGGATTCCAAGCGCCTGAGCGCGAAGCTGCGCGAGGCGTTGTTCGGACAAATCATGCTGTGCGCCGAAGTCGGGATCGGCCATGCCAGCCCCGCCGAGATCGACGAGATCAATATTCTTCAGGCGACATATCTGGCCATGACCCGCGCCATTGCGGTACTGCCCCGCGCGCCCGATCATCTGCTGATCGACGGCAATCGCCTGCCGCGCGATCTGCCCTGTCCGGCGCAGGCCGTGGTCAAGGGCGATGGCAAGGTCATGTCGATTGCGGCAGCGAGCATAATCGCCAAGGTGACGCGCGACCGGATCATGGCGGATCTGGGTCGCAGATACCCCGGCTATGGCTGGGCGGAAAATGCAGGATACCCGACAAAGCGTCACATAAATGCCATAGCCGATCTGGGTGTCACCCCAGAGCATAGACGCTCTTTCGCGCCGATACGCAAAATCTTGTGTCCAGATGTTACATGAAGAAAAGATTTTAAATCTCTGATTCAAATAGAATTTGACGCCGAATCGCCTTTGACTCATCATGGGTCTCAACAAGCGGAAACAATCCGCTGACCATCGAGGCAGGCATGACAGTGACAATAACGGCGCGAGGGGCGGCGATGCTTCCGCTGGACGAGATTCTTGCAGGCGACTGCATTGAGGTGATGAACGCGCTGCCCGAAGCCAGTGTCGATCTGATCTTCGCGGACCCGCCCTATAATCTGCAACTGAAGGGCGAGTTGCACCGCCCCGACAACAGCCGGGTCGATGCGGTCGATGATGCCTGGGACCAGTTCGACAGTTTCAAGGCCTATGATCAGTTCACCCGCGCCTGGCTGGCGGCGGCGCGCAGGCTTCTCAAGCCCAATGGCGCGATCTGGGTGATCGGGTCGTATCACAACATCTTCCGCGTCGGCAGCACATTGCAGGATCAGGGCTTCTGGATTCTGAATGATGTCGTGTGGCGCAAATCGAACCCGATGCCGAATTTCCGCGGCAAACGGCTGACCAATGCGCATGAAACGATGATCTGGGCCTCGAAATCCGAAGGGGCGAAATACACCTTCAATTACGAGGCGCTCAAAGAGTTGAACGAGGGCATCCAGATGCGCTCGGACTGGGTGCTGCCGATCTGTTCGGGGCATGAGCGGCTGAAGGATGATCAGGGCGACAAGGCGCATCCGACGCAGAAACCGGAATCGCTGTTGCACCGGGTGCTGGTGGGCTCGACCAATCCCGGCGATGTGGTGCTTGACCCGTTCTTCGGGACCGGCACGACGGGTGCGGTCGCCAAGATGCTGGGGCGTCACTATATCGGCATCGAGCGCGAGGAAAGCTATCGCAAGGTGGCCGCCAAACGTCTGGGACAGGTGCGCAGGCTGGATGCGGCGGCGCTGGAAACCACGCTCTCCAAGCGCGCGCAGCCGCGTGTGGCCTTCGGTCAACTGGTCGAGCGCGGGCTATTGCGCCCCGGAGAGGTGCTGGTCAATCCGCGCGGCATGGCGGCCAAGGTGCGGGTGGATGGCTCTCTGGTGTCCGCCGAGCATCGCGGCTCTATCCATCAGGTCGGGGCCGCGCTGGAAAACGCGCCCTCCTGCAATGGCTGGACCTATTGGCAGTTCAAACGCGACGGGCAACTGATCCCGATCG
>JAFIEM010000024.1 GCA_020832555.1 Natronohydrobacter sp.
TCAAGGCGCAGACTGGCATAGAGCACATGATTGCGCCAGCGCCCGTTGATCTGCAGATAGCTTTGCGCAACGCCCTCATATTTGAACCCGGCCCGTTCCAGCACCGCGCGCGAGGCTTCATTCTCGGGCAGGCAGGCGGCTTCGATCCGCGACAGATCCATCACGGTAAAGGCGTGATGCACGATCACGCCGATGGCTTCACGCATATAGCCCTGCCGCGCATAGGGGGCACCAACCCAATAGCCCAGCGTCCCCGCCTGCGCCGGGCCGCGCCGGATATTGTCAAGCGTGATCGCCCCCACCAGCGCCTCGTCATCGCGACGGAAGATAAACAGCGGCAGCGCCGTGTCGGCCTTGTAACAGCGCGTGGCCCAGCTGACGCGGTTGGTGAAAGCGCGGCGCGTCAGGTGATCATCCGACCAGGTGGGTTCCCACGGCGTCAGAAACCCCGCCGACTGGCGGCGCAGATCGGACCATGCCCGGAAATCACTATGCTGCGGCAAGCGCAGGTAGAGGCGCTCGGCCTCAAGCCGCAGCTTCCCGCGCAGTCCCAGCATCAGGCGGCCAGCCTTTCGCTCAGATGCAGCAGGCGCGGTGCGCGGCTGATCGGGCCATAGAGCGCCAGGGCCATGCGGCTTTGACCGAGCAGATCCTGCGCATGGGCACGCACGCCCTGCATGTTCACAGCATCAATCCGCGCAATCGCTTCGGACAGATCCGGCACGCGGCCCCAGATCGACAAAAGCTTCGCCAGACGTTCAGCGCGCGAGGACGGGCTTTCCAGCCCCATCAGCAGCCCGGCCTTCATCTGCGCGCAGGCGCGGGCGACTTCGGCCTCGGACATATCTTCGGCCGCGCGTTTCAATTCGTCGATGGTCAGTTCCGCCAGTTCGCCCACTTCCTCCGCGCCGGTGCCGGCATAGATCGTGATCATGCCCGTGTCGAAATAGGCGCCCGACTGCGCAAACACCGTGTAGCACAGCCCGCGATCTTCGCGCAGGCGTTGAAACAAGCGCGAGGACATGCCTCCGCCAAGCGCATTGGCGAAGACCTGTGAGGTGTAGAAATCTTCTGATCGATAGTCTGGCGCTTCGAGCGCAAGCGCGAAATGCGCCTGTTCCAGCGAGCGATCTTCGCGCCTTTCGCCATTGTGAAAGCGGGCGGCTTCGGTCTGCAAGGCGGGTTTGGGCGCCAGGCTGCCGAAATTTGCCTCTGCCATGCGCACCAGCGCGTCGTGATCGACCGCCCCTGCCGCAGCAAGAATCATCTGACCGGGGCCGTAGTGATCGCCCACGAAGCGGCGCAGATCGCTTTCGGAAAAGCTGGAAACCTGTGCCGAAGGGCCAAGGATCGAGCGCCCGATGGGCTGGGACGGATAGGCCGTTTCCTGCAACCAGTCGAAGATGATGTCATCGGGCGTGTCCAGCGCCTGCCCGATTTCCTGCAGGATCACACCGCGCTCGACTTCGATCTCGCGGGGCTCAAAGGCCGGGTTCAGCACGATATCGGCCAGCACATCGAGCGCCAGCGCCACATCGGGTTTGAGGACGCGCGCGTAATAGGCGGTCATCTCGCGCGAGGTATAGGCGTTGATATAGCCGCCCACATCCTCGATTTCCTCGGCGATCTGCAAGGCGCTGCGCTTTGCCGTGCCCTTGAAGGCCATATGTTCGAGGAAATGCGCGACTCCGTTCTGATCTTCGGCCTCGTGGCGCGCGCCCGCTTCGATCCAGATGCCAACGGTCGCCGATTGCAGCGAGGGCATGTGTTCCGAGACGATACGAAAGCCGTTGGGCAGCGTCGTGACCTGAACGCTCATGCGCGGATCGCCCCGCGGATATGGGCTTCCAGCGCCGTCAGATCGCCCGGCAGGCGTGTCACGCGTTCCGGGCGGTCGAAGAGGTCCGCCATGCGTTCGGGCAAGGCCGGGCGCGTGCCCGTCGCGGCTTCGACGGCATCGGGGAATTTCGCGGGATGGGCGGTCGCGAGTGTGATCATCGGCGTGGCGGAGAGATACGATTCGGCGACATGCGCGCCCACAGCGCTATGCGGGCAGAGCACTTCGGCGGTCTCGCGCGCCAGACGGGTGATCGTGGCCAAGGTTTCTTCCTCTGAACAGCGCCCCGAGGCGAAAGCCTCGCGCAGAAATTCCAGCGCGCCCTGGCTGATCTGAAAGCCACCGGTGGATTTCAGCTCGTCCATGACCTGCGCCACGGCCGATCCGTCGCGCCCGTAAGCATCAAACAGCACGCGCTCGAAATTGGAACTGACCTGAATATCCATCGAGGGGCTGATCGAGGGTTTCACCCCATCGGTGACATAGCCGCCCGAGGACAGCGCGCGGTGCAGAATGTCATTCTGGTTGGTGGCCACCACCAGCTTTTCGATGGGCAGTCCCATCGCACGGGCGATATAGCCTGCGAAAATGTCACCGAAATTGCCAGTGGGCACCGTGAAGCTGACCGGGCGGTGCGGGGCGCCAAGCGCAACTGCCGAGGAGAAGAAATAGACCACCTGCGCCAGAACGCGCGCCCAGTTGATCGAATTGACGCCCGCCAGACGCACCTCGTCGCGGAAGGTGAAATCGTTGAACATATCCTTGACCAGCGCCTGGCAGGTGTCGAAATCGCCGTCAATCGCCAGTGCATGGACATTGGCATCATCGGGCGTGGTCATCTGGCGGCGCTGCACGTCCGACACGCGGCCATGCGGGTAGAGGATGAACACATCGACATTTTCCAGCCCGCGAAACGCCTCGATCGCCGCTGACCCGGTATCGCCCGAGGTTGCGCCGACGATGGTCACGCGCTCGCCCGACCGCGCAAGAGCGGCCTGAAACAACTGGCCGATCAGTTGCATCGCGAAATCCTTGAACGCGAGCGTCGGGCCGTGGAACAGTTCGAGCAGGAAGTGATTGGAGGCGAGTTGCTTGAGCGGGGCGCGGGCGGGATGACCGAAACCGGCATAGGCTTTGGCGATCAGGGCGCGGAATGCATCGTCATCAAACGTGTCGCCGATATAGGGGCGCATGATGACATAGGCCTGCTCTTCATAGCTCAGCCCCGCAAGTGCTGCGATTTCGCCTTGCGTCATGGGCGGCACATGCTCGGGCAGATAGAGCCCCCCGTCACGGGCCAGACCCGTCAGCATGGTGGCCTCGAAGTTCAGAACCGGGGCAGCCCCGCGCGTGGAAATATATTGCATCTTGCCCTTGATCCCTAGTCGCGTCGCGTTCTGATACGCCACAGAAAGAAAACTGTCATCCCCGCCCATGCCATTGCCATCAAAAACCACTGGACCGCATAGCCCAGATGCGGGTCGGGGATTGAAACCTGATAGACCGGAACCGGGGTTATGCCGCCCGCCGCAGGGTCAGAGGCGCGCAACACCAGCAGCAGGGGTTCCGTGTCCAGAAGTGCCGCCATCTGGTCCACGTCGCGCCCGAAGGCCAGATTGCGCGTCGCATCATAAGGGGGCGTGTGGCGGTTGATGTCGCGCGGCCAGTGCAGGTTGCCGATCAGTCGGGCGTCGTGACTTTCGCCCAAGTCCAGACCGGCGCGCGCCACTTCGGGCAGAAAGCCCCGCTCGACGAGGATGCGCCGCCCCTCCAGTGTTTCGAAGGCCTGCACCAGATGAAAGCCGGGGCCCTGGGCTTTCTGCGCGGACAGCACGAAGACATGGCCCGGCAGGAAATACCCTTCGGTCTGCACCGGCAAATAGCGATGCGCCTCGGCCTCCGGCATTGCGGGCAGCTCACTCGGCGGCTCAAAGATCCGCATTTCCATCTCGGAAATCAGCGCGGCTTTCTGCCCGGCACGGTCCAGTTGCCACAGGCCCAGAGACACAAGGATCGCTGTGCCCAGCATTCCGAACAGGGCTGGAATGATCATGCGGCGCAGCATGGATGCTCCTTGCCTTTCCAAACGCAAAACGCGCACCAGCGGGTGCGCGCCTGTCATGCCGCGCGCCCTGCTGGGGCACGCGGCGGGTTCGAGGGTTTACATGCCCCAGATATAGACCGCGAAGAACAGGAACAGCCAGACGACATCGACGAAATGCCAGTACCAGGCTGCGGCTTCAAAGCCCACATGGCGCTCTGCGGTGAAATGGCCCGCGCGCACCCGGAACCAGCAGACTGCCAGGAAAATCGTGCCGATGATGACGTGGAAGCCGTGGAAGCCTGTCGCCATGAAGAAATTCGCGAAGAACACGTCACCACCGAAAGTGTAGCCGCGCTGGGTGATCAGGTAGACATATTCATAGGCCTGCAAGCACGTGAAGGCGATGCCAAGCAGAATACCGATCAAGAGACCATTCGCAACGTTCTTGCGCGACCCGCCATGCACCAGTTCATGGTGCGCCCATGTCACGGCGCAACCCGACAGCAGCAGGACCAGCGTGTTGATCAGCGGCAGGTCAAAAGCGTTGATCGCGTAAATCGCGGGCTGGACATACTCTGTTCCGACATAGGTATACATCGGATACATGGCATGCTTGAAGAAGCTCCAGAACCATGCGGCAAAGAACATCACCTCGGACAGTATAAAGAGGATGAAGCCGTAGCGCAGGCCGATCACCACGACAGGGGTGTGATCGCCCTGATGGGATTCGATCACCATCTCCTTCCACCATTCGAACATCACATAGAGCACACCGGCGAGGCCGATGAGGAACATCCATGGGCCGCTGTCTTTCATCCACAACACGGCGCCGAACAGCATGACGAAAGCTGAAACCGCGCCGATAAATGGCCAGATCGACGGGGGCAGGACGTGGTAATCGTGGTTCTTGGCGTTGGCCATGGTGTTCAGTTCCCTCAGGCTATGCTCGGTTCTATGCGCGAGTTCAGTTTGTCATGGCGGGTTCCGGGGCGACATAATCGGCCGGAATATCCGTGGGATGGAAAGTATAGGACAGGGTGATCGTGTGGATGTCACGCGCGTCACGATTGCGCAGGATATCGGGGTCCACGAAATAGGTCACGGGCATCAGGACGGTTTCGCCGGGTTGCAGCACCTGCAACTCGAAGCAGAAACAATCGATCTTGGTGAAATACCGGCCTGCATCATAAGGCGAGACATTATAGCTGGCCGTCCCTGCAATGGGTTCATCGGTCGGGTTATGCGCCTCATAGAACGCCAGACCAACCTCGCCAAGCCGGATCTCGTGCACGCGATCCACAGGTTTGAAGGTCCAGGGGAAGTCCCGCGCCACCGAGGCGTCAAACCGGATGCGCATCGTCTGGTCGAGCACCACGCCCGGAGCCGCAGAGGCCGTGTTGGTCGTACCGCCATAACCAGTCACGCGGCAGAACAGATCGTAGAGCGGCACCGCGGCCCAGCCCATGCCAAACATGAAGGCAACAACTGCGGTTGCCTGTACTGTGGTTTTCTGAATGCCATTCAGGCGTTGCCAGGAAGCGATCATCTTTGCTGGAACCTCACGTGATCAGGGTCGAGCGACGGGCGATAGGAATGGTCGAAGGCCTGCAGGGCCGCGCCGCCCGAGACCTTGGCAATGGTCAGGCCAAAGACGAGCGCGATGAACAAGGCCAGCACCACTGCCAGCCCGACATTGCGGCCAGAGCGGCGCTTGTGCAGGTCATGTTCGCGGGTAATGGCCATCAGAAGACCTCCAGAATCTTGAACTGCGCCGCGAAAGCCGCATAGGCGGGCAGGTTTGCAAGTGCGGCTTCGGCCAGAATGGCGACGAAATGCAGGAAGAGATAGGCCAGCGAGAAGCGGAAGACGCGTTTCTCGGTCGCGTAGCCATCGGCTTCGGCCCGTGCCTCATCCCGCCGCCAGATCGCGACCGCGCCTTGCAGGAACATCAGGTTGAGCACCAGCGCCAGCGCCAGATAGACCGGCCCGCCGATCGAGGTCAGCCCTGCGGCCAGCGCGAAAGGCACGAGCGCAATCGTGTAGACAAGGATATGCGCGCGCGTGACCTTGCGGCCATGGGTGACGGTCAGCATCGGCACATTGGCCTTGTGGTAGTCGGATTTCATGAACAGCGCCAATGCCCAGAAATGCGGCGGCGTCCACATGAAGATCAGGAGGAACATCAGGCAGGCTTCAAGGCTGATCGAACCCGTCACCGCCACCCAGCCGATCAGCGGCGGGAAGGCCCCGGCAGCACCGCCGATGACGATATTCTGCGGCGTGGCGCGCTTGAGCCACATAGAATAGATCACGGCGTAGAAGAAGATGGTGAAGGCCAGAAGAAAGCCCGCCAGCGCATTGGTCGCGAGCCAGAGCATGATCACGGACAGGCCGGACAGGGCGACGCCCAGACCCAGCGCCTCGCCCGGTGCGACCTTGCCTGCCGGGATCGGGCGGCCAGAGGTGCGCTTCATCACCTGATCAATATCAGCATCCCACCACATGTTCAGCGCGCCCGAGGCCCCTGCCCCAAGTGCGATAAAGATGATCGCGGCCAAGGCCTCGACCGGGTGCAGGCTGCCGGGAGCAACCAGAAGCCCGACCAGCGCAGTGAACACCACCAGCGACATCACACGCGGCTTGAGCAGCGCCACATAGTCGCCGAAGCTGCCCTCGCCGGGGGTCGCGTAGGTAATATCTGTGCGCAGGTCAGTCATGATTTCGTCCGGTCTGGTCTTGCGGTGACAGGGCGTGACACCCTGTCGGCTGGATCAGTTGGCCGCGGCCAGTTGCGTGGCGGTTTCCATCCATGCGGGTGCATTGGCAAACTCTGCGCCCTGACGCTCAAGCCATGCAATATACTCTGCCTCGCTGACCACTTTCACAGTGATCGGCATGTAGGCATGTGCAATGCCGCACAGCTCCGAGCACTGGCCAAAATAAATGCCCTCTTCTTCTGCATTGAACCAAAGCTCTGCAAGGCGACCGGGAACGCCGTCCTGCTTCACGCCGAATGCCGGGATGGTCCAGGCATGGATCACGTCCGCCGCAGTGACCTGCAGCACGATATTCTTGCCGACAGGCACGACCATCGCGGTATCGGTTGCCAGAAGATAAAGCTCGTCGGAATAGCCGTAATCAGCCAATTCGTCGCGTTCCAGCATGAATTGCGAGAATTCTACGCCATGATCGACATATTCATAGCCCCAGTACCACTGATACCCCGTCACCTTGATGGTCACATCGGCTTCCGGCATGATCTGCTGGTGACGCAGCGCCGGAAAGGTGAACAGCGCGATGAACAACAGGATCAGCGCAGGCACCACGGTCCAGGCCACTTCGAGCGGTGTGTTATGGGTGAATTTCGCCGGCTCCGGGTTGGCCTTGCGGTTGTGGAAGATGATTACCCAGATCAGCAGGCCGGTCACGAAAATCGTGATCGGTGTGATGATCCAGAGCAGCAGATTGTCCAGAAACACCACTTCGCGCGCCAGCGCGGTGTAGGGGGTCTGCAACGCGATTCCGTCCTGGATCGGCGCACCCAGCACAGGCAGTTGCGGCAACAGGTCATCCGCAGCCGCCTGAAGGGCGGTCATTCCGCCAAAAAGGGCCGCGGTCAATGAGGAAAGGGCTTTGGACAGTCGCATCTTCGGTTCCCGTTTTGCGCGGCGCGTTACCGCATTATCATCCGGGTGCCATCACAGCCTGACCGGCATGCGATGGAATCCCGTTGAGCTTTGTGCTCGTAAAACCATATTACACATGTCAGAACAAGCAAAACCGATGCGACACATTGCCATTTGTTGATCTGTATCAAGGACAGCAGGGCTGACCTGACATGTGGCGCATCGAAACTCTGAAAGGCCACAGGCATGAGCGATACCGGGTTCCATCCCTTCGAGACCGTTTTCGACAAGGATGATGCGCTTTCCATCCTGCGCGACGCGGTTTCAGGCGCGGATGATGGCGAGATTTTCGCCGAGCGGCGCGTCTCGGAATCGCTGCTGCTGGATGACCAGCGAATCAAATCCGCCAGCTACAATGCCGCAGAGGGGTTTGGCCTGCGCGCGGTGCGGGGCGAAGTGACGGGGTATGCCCATTCCACCCATATGACCATCGACGCGCTGCGCCGCGCCGCCCAGACAGCGCGGCTGGCCGTGGGCGATGGTGGCGGAACGCTGGCCGATGCGCCCAAACCCACCAATCAACGCCTCTACACCGATGCCGATCCGATTGCCGGGGCGACATTTTCGGTCAAGCTGGACCTGCTGCGCGAGATTGACGAGTATTTGCGCGGGCTTGATGCGCGCGTTGTGCAGGTCTCGGTCTCTATGGCCGCAAGCCTGCAGCAGATCGAGATCCTGCGCCCCGATGGCCAGCATCTGCGAGACACCCGCCCGATGAGCCGTCTGAACCTGTCGGTTATCGTCGAACAGAATGGACGTCGCGAATCTGGCTCGGCCGGGGGCGGCGGTCGCGCGGGGTTGGACGGGCTGATGGCGCGCGCGACTTGGGAAGGCATGGCCCGCGAGGCGCTGCGCATCGCACTGGTCAATCTGGAGGCAGAGCCCGCCCCCGCAGGCGTGATGGATGTGGTCCTTGGCCCCGGTTGGCCCGGAATCTTGCTTCACGAAGCCGTAGGGCACGGGCTGGAGGGCGATTTCAACCGCAAGGGCACGTCTGCCTTTGCGGGACTTCTGGGCCAGCAGGTCGCCTCCAAAGGGGTGACAGTGCTGGATGACGGCACGATCCCCGACCGGCGTGGGTCGATCACGATTGACGATGAAGGCACGCCCTCGGGCAAGAATGTCCTGATCGAGGACGGGGTGTTGGTCGGCTATATGCAGGACCGCCAGAATGCGCGGCTGATGGGGGTCGCGCCCACAGGCAACGGGCGGCGCGAAAGCTATGCGCATGCGCCGATGCCGCGCATGACCAACACCTATATGCTGGGCGGCGATTCTGCGCCCGAAGATATTGTCGCGGATCTGAAGGACGGGATTCATGCCGTTGGCTTCGGCGGCGGTCAGGTCGATATCACCAACGGGAAGTTCGTGTTTTCCTGCACCGAGGCTTACCGTGTCAAGAACGGCAAGGTCGTGGCCCCGGTGAAAGGCGCCACGCTGATCGGCGACGGGGCAACAGCGCTTACAAAGATCCGCGCGCTTGGCAATGACATGGCGCTGGATCCCGGCATGGGCACTTGCGGCAAGGCGGGTCAATGGGTGCCGGTCGGCGTTGGTCAGCCCACGCTGATGATCGGCGGGCTGACGGTCGGGGGAAGTGCCGCCTGATGGCCGTGTTGCGCTCCGCCAGATTTGGGAATCGCGCGCTCACATGGTCGAACTGGCTCTTTGCCTATCTTATCCTCTGGGCCTTGCCGATTCCGGTCGGGATCGTGCTGTCCACCTTCGCCATGGTGTGGCGCTGGCCGTTCGAGGCACTGGGTGCCACCATCCCGGCAGAGACTGCGGTATCCGTGATCTTCGGATTTGGGGTATTCCTGATCATGATGCCGTTTGTTTCATGGATCGGGATGGTGCTTTCGTTTCCGATTGTCTGGCTGGTGCTGCGCTTTGGGCTGGGCGGCTGGCTGAGTTTCCTGCTGGGCGGACTCGTCATGGCCTGGGCGGCGGCCGGGATTCTGGGCGGTATGTCCCCGGAAATCCCGATGGTTCTGGGCGTGCTGTCCGCGCTGGTGCTGCGCTGGATGCTGGGACAACGCAGCCCCTGGATCCTTGTCCCTGGGCACCAACCGGAAAGCGGGGATGTCTGACCCTGACCTGATCCTCGATGCCCGGCGTGGCATTCTCAGGTTTGGCATTCTGGCGCTTGTCGCACTGGCGCTACTGGGTGTCATGGGCTTGATGGCTGGCGATCTGGTTTTCGCTTTAATCCCAATGCCCCGGATCGCGCGATGTCCATAGTAGGCCGGGTCGCACTCGGTCTGACGCTGTTGGGGCTTTCCGCAGCGCTTGTCGCGGCAGTCCTGCTATATGGGGCGAGGTATATGGTCACCATACACCGGCGGGGTGCGCGGCTTGAAATCGTGACCCTTGCGCTTTGGGGCCTGAACTGCCGGGTTGTGGAGGCGTCGCGTGTATCGCTGGGCGCGGCCTACGCGCCTGTGGTGAGGGGACGACAAAATGTCGACGCACCGTGGCAGACCCTGCGTATCGACGGCATCCGCGTTCCATTCATCATCGATCTTCAGGCGCGCTATTATGATGAGGCACGGTTGCGCCGTGCCTTGCGTGACGCGCGACCGAAATAATCGCGCTTTCTTTGAAAAACGCTTGAACGCGGGCGGATTTCTTTACCCGTTCTTAACCAACGCCATGCAATCTGAGTGCAGAATGAGGCGAGGCGGATGGAATGGCGAAAGATTTGTTTTCTTCTCACCCACCCTTCACCCCACCCAAGTCGGAAGAAGACAGGTTGACCTGGCTTCGCCTCATTCGCTCTTCCCGCGTCGGCCCTGCGACCTTTCACCGGTTGATGGCGGAACATGGCACGGCAGAGGCCGCGCTGGACGCCCTGCCCCGGATCGCAAAAGCCGCCGGTGTTGCCGACTATACACCCTGCTCGCGTGACGCTGCTGAACGCGAAATCGATCTTGCGCGGGCCAAGGGTGCGCGGATGCTGTGCTTTGGCACCGACGCCTATCCTGCGACATTAGCAAGTATCTCGGATGCCCCGCCGGTGCTATGGTGCATGGGCCAGCGCGCCCCGATTCTGCGGCCTATCGTGGCGCTGGTGGGCGCGCGCAATGCCTCCAGCCTTGGCACACGGACCGCGCGCGGACTGGCCGAAGGGCTGGGGCATGAGGGATTCACGATTGTTTCAGGTCTGGCACGCGGAATTGATGCTGCCGCCCATCATGGCAGCCTGAAATCCGGCACGATTGCTGTCATGGCAGGTGGGGTCGATGTGATCTATCCTACTGAAAATGCCGTCCTGGCCGCTGCGATTGCGGATCAGGGGCTGCGCCTGTCGGAACAACCCATGAGCGTGCATCCGCAAGCCCGGCATTTCCCGCCGCGCAACCGCATCATCTCTGGCCTCGCTCTTGCCGTGGTCGTGGTGGAGGCTGCGGAAAAATCGGGCTCGCTGATCACCGCGCGCGATGCGCTGGATCAGGGGCGCGAGATCATGGCCGTGCCGGGACACCCGGTCGATGGACGCGCGGGGGGATGCAACCGGCTGATCCGCGAAGGCGCAACACTGGTGCGCCATGTCGAGGATGTGCTCGAGGTTCTGCGCAGGTTGCAAGACCGCCCCACCGATCCGGCACCAGTGATCACGGCACCGGAAGCCCCGCCGCGTGCTGCGGATCCCCCCCTTGAGCAGCGGATTCTGAATTTGCTTGGCCCAAGCCCCGTGGCAGAGGACCAATTGATCCGCGACCTTGCGCTGTCTGCCGCGCAAATCTCTCCGGCGCTGGTCATGCTGGAAATACAAGGCACCGTGCGCCGCCATCCCGGTGGTCTGGTCAGCCGCGCCTGAGCGGTTGGCTGCGCGGGCGCCGTGCGCATGTCGCGGCGCGGTGGGACATGATGCGTCTGCACTTCGATCCGCCCCCCCCCGCGCGCGCGCAGCGGCACGGGGAACCGCTGGAAACCAGCCCTCGCGCTTTCCTTCCGGCATCTGTGCCGCCAGTGCTGTGCAACGCCCCTCGGGGCCTCGGAAACCTGCCATGTCATCAGGGCGCATTGACATTCCCACCCTCGCTCACACATGTAGGTCCAGCCGCAAAGGGGCGGTTTTTTGTGTTCACCAGAGGAATTTCATGGCAGTCGTCGTCGTTGAATCGCCCGCCAAGGCCAAGACAATCAACAAATATCTTGGCTCCGGCTACACGGTTCTGGCCTCTTACGGCCATGTGCGCGATCTGCCGCCAAAAGATGGCTCGGTCGATCCCGAACAGGGGTTCGAGATGCTGTGGGAGGTTGCCAGCGACTCGCGCAAGCATGTCAAAGCCATTGCCGAAGCGTTGAAAGACGACCCTGAACTGATCCTCGCGACCGACCCTGACCGCGAGGGGGAAGCCATTTCCTGGCACCTGACCGAAGCGCTGGCGAAGTCAAAAGCGATCAAGAAGGATACGCCTGTCAAGCGCGTGGTGTTTAATGCGATCACGAAATCTGCGGTCACGGCCGCCATGGAAAACCCGCGCGAAGTCGATATGCCGCTGGTCCATGCCTATCTCGCGCGCCGCGCGCTGGATTATCTGGTGGGGTTCAACCTGTCGCCGGTGCTGTGGCGCAAGCTGCCGGGCGCGAAATCGGCGGGTCGTGTGCAATCGGTCTGCCTACGCCTGATCGTCGAGCGCGAAATGGAGATCGAAGCCTTTCGCGCGCAGGAATACTGGTCGGTGACTGCGGGCCTGACCACACCGCGCGGACAGGAGTTCAGCGCGAGACTGGTCAGCCTTGCAGGCAAGCGCCTAGACAAATTCGATATTGCCACAGCAGAATCCGCTGAAATTGCAGTACAGGCCGTGCAGTCACGGTCACTTTCCGTACAATCGGTCGAAGCGAAGCCCGCCAGCCGCAACCCCTCGGCCCCATTCATGACCTCGACCCTGCAACAGGAAGCCAGCCGCAAATTCGGCATGGGCGCAAAACAGTGCATGTCGACGGCCCAGCGCCTGTATGAAGCGGGCTATATCACCTATATGCGGACCGACGGCATCGACATGGCACCCGAGGCCGTGATGGCCGCGCGCGATGTGATCAAAGACCGCTACGGCGCGGACTATGTGCCGAAATCGCCGCGCATGTACAAGAACAAGGCGAAGAATGCGCAGGAAGCGCATGAATGTATCCGTCCGACCGAGATGGCTGTCAGCCCTGACCGGCTGAAGATCACCGATGCCGACCAGCGCAAGCTGTATGATCTGATCTGGAAGCGCACCATTGCCTGCCAGATGGAAGCCGCGCGGCTGGAACGCACAACGGTCGAGATCGGCTCGAAAGACGGTCAGGTGGGGCTGCGCGCAACCGGTCAGGTGGTTTTGTTTGACGGTTTCCTCAAGGTTTATGAGGAAGGCCGCGATGATGTGGAGGGTGACGAGGACAAGCGCCTGCCGCAGATGGCCGAGGGCGACGCGCTGGACAAGCGCTCGGTCACGCCCGAGCAGCATTTCACCCAGCCGCCCCCGCGCTACACCGAAGCGACACTCGTCAAGCGGATGGAAGAGCTTGGGATCGGGCGGCCCTCGACTTATGCCAGCATCGTCACAACGATTCAGGATCGCGGCTATGTCACCAAGGACAAGAACCGCCTGATCGCGCAGGACAAGGGGCGGCTGGTCACGATCTTTCTGGTCAATTACTTCCGGCGTTATCTGGAGTATGATTTCACCGCCGCGCTGGAAGAACAGCTTGACGATGTGTCCGCCGGGGACCGCGATTACAAGGATGTGCTCGACCGGTTCTGGCGCGATTTCTCTGCGGCGATCTCTGAAACGGCAGAATTGCGCATTACCGAAGTGCTGGAGAAGATCGACGAGGTTCTGGCCCCGCATCTGTATCCGGCGCGCGAGGATGGCAGCGACCCGCGGTCCTGTCCGAAATGCGGCGTGGGTCGGCTGAACCTGAAAACCGCGCGCTCTGGCGGGGCTTTCATCGGCTGCAACAATTATCCTGAATGTCGTTACACCCGACCGCTTGCAGGCGATGAGGGCGATGCGGAACTGTCAGGCGACGGCAAGCTTCTGGGCCATGACGCGGGTGATCCGATCAGCCTGCGCACCGGGCGTTTCGGCCCCTATGTGCAGCGCGGCGAGGTGACGACCGAACAGCCGAAGCCCCCGCGCGCCTCTCTGCCGAAAGGCTGGCAGGTGGACAGCATCGATCTGGAGCGCGCGCTGATGCTGCTGTCGCTGCCCCGTCCGATCGGGCCGCACCCGGAAGATGGCGAGATGATCGAGGCCGGGATCGGACGCTACGGCCCCTATGTCAAACATGGCCGGACCTATGCCAATCTGCCCGAGGTGGAGGAGGTTTTCACCATCGGCATGAATCGCGCAGTCGAGGTGCTGGCCGCGAAACCGGCGCGCGGGCGGGCTGCGGCGGCGGAACCTCTGCGCGTGCTGGGGGATCACCCCTCGGGGGGCGCGATTTCGGTGATGAAAGGGCGCTATGGACCCTATGTGAAATGGGAAAAGGTCAATGCGACCCTGACCAAGGATCTGAGCGCCGAAGAGATAACGCTGGAGCAGGCGGTTGAGTTGGTGAATGCCAAGGCCGGAGCGAAACCGCGCAAGGCGGCGGCGAAGAAACCTGCAACAAAAACGGCAGCGGCAAAGAAACCAGCTGCGAAAAAAGCTCCCGCGAAAAAACCTGCAGCAAAGAAGGCCGGGAAGGCCGCGCAATAGGCGGGCTTCCGGTGAAAGGTTGACTTCGCTGCACCGCCGCGTCAGACATTTCACGACTCTGAACCAAGGGGAGTGAGCGCATGAAAAAGGTCTACGGCTCGGCGCATGAGGCGCTTGAGGGCGTGTTGTTTGACGGCATGACGATTGCCGCCGGGGGGTTCGGTCTTTGCGGGATCCCGGAACTGCTGATCGACGCCATCCGCGAGGCGGGCACGAAGGATCTGACCGTTGCCTCGAACAATTGCGGGGTGGATGATTTCGGGCTCGGCGTGCTGTTGAAAACCCGCCAGATCAAGAAGATGATGTCGTCTTATGTCGGCGAGAATGCGGAATTCATGCGCCAGTATCTGAGCGGAGAGCTGGAGCTGGAATTCAACCCGCAAGGCACGCTGGCCGAACGCATGCGCGCGGGCGGCGCGGGTATTCCCGGTTTCTACACCCGCACCGGCGTCGGTACGGTGATTGCCGAAGGCAAGGAGCACAAGGAATTCGGCGGCGAGACCTATATCCTGGAGCGCGGGATCGTGGCGGATCTGTCCATCGTCAAGGCGTGGAAGGCCGACACGACCGGCAATGCGATCTTCCGCAAGACCGCGCGCAACTTCAACCCGCCTGCCGCGAAATGCGGCAAGATCTGCGTGCTGGAGGTCGAAGAGATCGTGCAACCGGGCGAGTTGGACCCGGATGCAATTCATCTGCCCGGCATCTATGTGAACCGGCTGATCCAGGGGAGCCACGAAAAGCGCATCGAACAGCGCACTGTGCGCACGGCATAAGGGGGAACGCGGGATGCTGACTTTTGAAGAAATCGTCAGATGCATAAATGCAGAGCGTGGCGAAGTTTCTATTGAGAAAGAGCATCTGGTCGATGCTGAGCTTTCTGCTGACAAAATTGCTGACGCGACTGGGCGGACTTACTCGATTGAAAGCTTCATACTACCGAATCCACAAGGCGGATTGGCAATCCCGTCGGAAATAGTCCGATTTGTGAAGAAGTGAGGGAATAGAGCATGGCTTGGGACCGCAACCAGATGGCCGCGCGTGCGGCGCAGGAATTGCAGGACGGGATGTATGTGAACCTTGGCATCGGGATTCCGACGCTGGTCGCGAATTACATCCCCGAAGGCGTGCAGGTCACGCTGCAATCGGAAAACGGGATGCTGGGGATCGGCCCCTTCCCGACCGAGAATGAGGTTGATGCCGATCTGATCAACGCAGGCAAGCAGACTGTTACGGCGCTGCCGCATACCGCCTATTTCGACAGCAGCGAGAGCTTCGCGATGATCCGGGGCGGCAAGATCAACATGGCGATCCTTGGCGCGATGGAAGTGGCCGAAAACGGCGATATCGCCAACTGGATGATCCCCGGCAAGCTTGTCAAGGGCATGGGCGGCGCGATGGATCTTGTCGCAGGCGTGGCACGCGTGATCGTGGTGATGGATCACACCAACAAGGCTGGCGAATCGAAAGTGCTGAAAGCGTGCACCCTGCCGCTGACGGCGCAGGGCGTCGTGAAGCGCATTATCACCAATCTGGGCGTGCTGGATGTGGTCGAGGGCGGCTTGAAGATCGTTGAATGCGCCGATGGCGTCACCGAAGATGACATCCGCGCCGCGACCGAGGCCGCGATTGTGAACTGAACCGATCAGGCGGGCGTCTCAGCCCGCCTGCCCGATCTTGAACACGCAGCCATCACCGGGCAATTCCGGCACCGTGGCGCAGAGGCCGCGCGCGACCAGCCAGGCGGCCAGAACTTTCGGCACATAATCGCGGGTCTCGGCGAAGGGGGGCACGCCGTCATTGCGTCGCACTGCCCCCTCGCCCGCGTTATAGCCTGCAAGCGCCAGCACCACATCATTGTCGAAATGCTTCAGCAACCAGTCGAGATATTTCACCCCGCCCCGGATATTCTGGGTCGTGTCGAACGCATCGGTCACGCCAAAGCGTTCCGCTGTGGCTGGAATCAATTGCATCAGCCCCTGTGCCCCGGCATGGCTGACCGCCTGAGGGCGTCCGGCTGATTCGACTGCAATGACAGCCAGAGCCAGCGCGGGCGAGACATTGGTGCCCACTGTCGCGCGCAGGATATCGGCCCCGTGGGTATTGGCGATATCTTGCAGGAACTGCATACGCGGGGCGCGGACGGTCTGGCTGGCACTGGGCGGGCTGCCCAAAACGCGCACCGCAGCGAGGAAGCGGCCCGGACTGTCTTCGAGCTTGGGCGAGACGTGATCCCAGAACCAGGCATATCCCGATGCGGGCGCGGGGCGCGGTGCCCTGTCCGGCGTGACCACCTGTGCGCGCGGCGGCGCAACGGCCAGAACGCGCGCCTGTTCCTCGGGGTCGATCTGCACTGTGATGCGCGGCCCGGTTGCGTTGGGATTGACCACGACCCTGCGGAATGTCTGGCTCTCGCCAGTTGCCGACTGCGCCAGATCCTGCGCCGCCAGCGAAACAGGACAGACGGAAATCATGACAAGGCCAATGGCCAGCGCAGGAAAACTCCTGCCGTGGCGGCGAATATTGGGCATCTGATTTACTGCTCGTTATGATTTTTGCGTCACTATGCAGGTGAATCACTGGCGATTCCAGTTTTTTGCCACGGGACCGCGACAGTGATTGGTGGACTGTGGCATGACAGTCAGCCCCCCCGGCATTTCCCGAATTTGGAAACAGTCCCCATTAATCAGCGCCAGCGAATTCAGCCTGAGAACAATGGCCGGAAAAGGCCGGAAAGAACACCTGAAACTGTACGATTCGCGCCAAATTTCGACCACGATTCAAGGGTTATCTACAGTCAGCCAAGCGGTGATGGAACAGTATGTTGCCGGAGTGGCTTATGAGTAGAAACGTTCACATCTGGAGAAATGACATGAACTTCGTTGCAAAAATCAAGACCTTCGCCGCTGACGAATCTGGTGCCGTGACTGTTGACTGGGTTGTGCTGACCGCAGCTATCGTCGGCCTCGGTATCGCCGTTATCGCTTCCGTCCGTCAGGGCACACAAAGCGTCGGCACCCAGATCCAGACCTCTCTGAACTCGGCGCAGATCGACCTGCTGGGCAACTTGTCGACCCCGGCACCTGCACCTGCACCTGCAGACTAAATCTGGAACGCTCTCGTCGTTCAGTCTGACTTTCGACAACGCTGCGCGAAACGCGCAGCGTTTTTTTTGGTCCGGGCCAAGGCTCTGAACACCGGGGTTGATCCGCCGCAAGCGCGTCCTGTCCTTGGCTTTGCTTCGAGAAGCGAATCCATTCGACCACAATCGATACCGCACGATCACAACCGACTGACCTGCATTTCAAGTATGATCCTCGCCGTATCCACAATTCTGGCCTGGACGACACCTGAGGATTAACTCTTCCCGCCCAAAATCTCCCAAATTTTTGCAAATTCCACGTAAACGCTCCTTTCTCGCCCGATTTCGACCACGATCTGAGGGCCTATTAGGGTCAGCCAAACGATGACACGATGAGAACGACATCGAAGAGGCCGAGTAGAAACGTTCAAACCTTGGAGACTAAACATGAAACTGTTCGCAAACATCAAGACCTTCGCTGCTGACGAATCCGGTGCCGTGACCGTTGACTGGGTCGTGCTGACCGCAGCCATCGTGGGTCTGGGCATCGCTGTCATCGCTTCGGTGCGTCAGGGCACGAACGCTGTCGGCACCCAGATTCAGACCTCTCTGAACTCGGCGCAGATCGACCTGCTGGGCAACCTGTCGACCCCGGCACCTGCACCTGCACCTGCAGACTAAAGCCGACTTGTTTGACGAACTGACTTCGCAACAAGCGTAAATTGAATTCAGAGCGCTGCGCCCGATAGGATGCGGCGCTCACTTTGTGACGGGACTGAGTGACATTTTTTGGATGAAGACGAAGTTCAATTGGAGGCACTCAGATGACCACATTTTCGAAACTGAAACGCTTTGGCGCTGATCAGTCCGGCGCTGTGACTGTCGATTTTGTTGTCCTGACTGCGGCAATCTGCACGCTGGGAGCCGCAATAGCGATCACGGTTATCTCAGGTGCACGCCATGTCAGCGATTCAACATCCGAGTCCTTGTCGTCTGCGGAACTGCCACTGATCGGCCCAATGTGAGCGGGTCGGCCCCAACCGATCTGTGCCGGTGTCCGGCCTTCGCCCCATCGCGTGCACGATTTGGCCATAATTCAGGAATATTGTTCCTGTCAGAGCAGTGAATTCCGCCCCTCGGGCGAATCGTATCAGGAAAGAGGAAAGAGTCATGCGCCTCGTGTTCGGAGCAGTATTGATCGCAGGGGTCGGTCTGGCTGGTTTCGCGGTCTTTCAGACGCAGAAGTACATCTCGCAAATGCAGTCGGAGCTTGTTGAAGCCAGGCGCAATGCCAGCACGGTCGAGATGGTGAATGTGTTCGTGACCGGAAAATCGCTGCGCTACGGTCAACAACTGACGCGTGACGATGTGCGTGTTGCGCCTTTCCCTGCCTATGCTGTGCCCGAAGGGGCTTATACGGATGTCGACGCGCTGTTCCCGAACGGAAGCAACAGCCGGATCGTGCTGCGCGCGATGGAACCGCTTGAACCGATCATGACTGTCAAGCTGACGGAACCCGGCAAGCAGGCGGGCATTACCTCGCATCTGAGCCCCGGAATGCGCGCCTTCACGATCCCGGTCAACCAGACCTCTGGCGTGGCCGGCTTCTTGCGTCCGGGCGATCATGTCGATGTGTTCTGGACCGGACGCACGGCTGATCAGGGCGAAGTCACTCAGCTGATCCAAGCGCATATGAGACTGATCGCTGTTGACCAGAGTGCGGATATGGACCGCACGACCAATGTCACCGCAGCCCGCACGGTCACTGTGGAGGCAACCCCGCAGCAGGCGGCAGCGCTGGCACAAGCGCAGGGATCAGGGCGACTGTCGCTGGCCCTGGTTGGCGTCGATGACGAACGCACGAGCGAACAGATCGAAATGACGCAGGATCGTATGCTGGGCATCGTCCGAGAAAAACGCCGCGTCGAAGTCGAGCAGAAATGCCACATCCGAACCCGTCGTGGTGGCGATATGGTGCTGATCGAAATTCCTTGCACCAACTGATGACAATCGTTCTGACAAGCCGCGCGTTCCCCTTGGAACGCGCGGCATTTTCACATTTGTTGCCAGAAAGACACGCAAGACAGGCTCCAAGATGCGGCGCGCGCGGCTGAATTTGCCTCAATATCTAGATGAACCTGAAGTGATCGTTGCAGAAAATACATCAACTTCGCGCCATAAGCACAAGATTCTTGATAAAAAACTCGGATTGAAGCATGATCAGCCAAAATTAACGGGCATCAGACCTGGGTGCGCAGACCGACTTGCTGCGAACCGACAATAACAGAGCAGTCTCAGAAGGCAGGCAAAATGAGAATCAAACTACTCGCAGCAACGCTGCTTCTCGGAGCATCGTTTGGTCTTGCGCAGGCGCCGACCGCTCAGGCAGATACCTTTCGCGTCCTGAATGGCAGTGCCGCATCGACGCTTCGGGTTCCGATGAACCGTGCTGTCGTTGTCGAAACCGACAATCCCTTCGCAGAGCTTTCGATCGCCAATCCCGGTATCGCGGATATCTCGACCCTCTCGGACCGGTCGATCTATGTTCTGGGCAAGACACCGGGTCGAACCACGCTGACGATCCTCGGGCCTGACGGAATGCTGATGTCGAATGTCGAGGTGCAGGTCACGCCGGATATTGCGGAATTCCGCGAAAGGCTGCGCCAGATCCTGCCCAATGAAAGAATCGAGGTGCGTACTGCGAATGACGGGATCGTGCTGTCGGGCGTCGTTTCGACCGCAGCGCGTCTGGATGCGGCACTTGAACTGGCGCAGCGCTACGCGCCGGATCGCATCTCGAACCTGATGAGCGTCGGCGGCACCCAGCAAGTGATGCTGAAAGTGCGCTTTGCCGAAATGCAGCGCGGGATCAGCAAGAGCCTTGGCACCTCGCTGGGCGTTCAGCGCACGCCGACGGCACTGCCTTCCGCAACTGCATCTGCGGGAGGCGGGCCTGATGGTGGTACGCTCAGCTTCCGGGTCGGTGGTGGTCGTCTGACCGCGAATGTTCTGATCGAAGCGCTGGAAACGCAGGGCCTTGCACGCACTCTTGCTGAACCAAATCTGACTGCCTTGTCCGGGCAAGAGGCCAGCTTTCTTGCGGGCGGGGAATATCCGGTGCCCACGCCATCAGAGAATGGCACCAATATAACCATCGAGTACAAACCCTTTGGCGTGCAACTGGCCTTCACCCCGCGGGTGCTTGATGACAAGGTGATCAACCTGCGGCTGGATGCGTCCGTGTCGTCACTTGATGGTGCGAATGCGACTGTCATCAACGGAACCCCCGTCGCGCCCTTCCGCACCCGTTCCACACAAACCACAGTCGAATTGCGTGATGGCGAAAGCTTTGCCATCGCAGGTCTGTTGGAAGATGATTTCCGTGCCAACACGCGCGGAGTTCCGTGGCTGTCTGAACTGCCCGTGCTGGGGGCGCTGTTCCGCAGTGCCGAGTATCAGCGCAACCAGACCGAACTGGTCATCATCATCACAGCGCATCTGGTCACACCCACACGCGGCGAGGCCCTGATGCTGCCTACGGATCGTGTTCGCCCGCCGACCGAGCGCGAGCTGTTCCTTGGCGGACGGCTGGCCTCTCCCGGATCGGGCGCAATCGGCGAAATCGCGCGTCAGGATTTCGGTGGTTCCTATGGCTATGTTCTCGATTAATTCAAGCCGTCTCAAGAGCTTAACAAAGGAGCCGGGTATGGCTATCAACCGTCGTAATTTCCTGATCGGTGCTGCGGGCCTGGGTTTGACCGCCTGTAGTGACCCCAGTTCCAGCTTCAATCGCGAGGCCGGGAGCACGATTGACGAGGGCGGATTTGGCAACCCGACCATGCACAACACGCTGTTGCAGAGCGGGCAGATCAGCCTGGCCCAGATCATGAGTCGCCGCTTCCATGCAGAAGTGCCCTCTATGGTCAATTTTGCCTTTGACAGCGCCGCGCTCGACGAAGAGGCCATCGCCATCCTGAAGATACAGGCGCATTGGATGAAGCAATTCCCGGAATTGCGCTACACGATCTATGGTCACACGGACGCTGTGGGCTCTGCGGCCTACAATTATCGTCTGGGGCTCCGTCGGGCCAATGCCGTGAAACGCTGTCTGATGTCCTTTGGTGTGCCAGGTTCCAGCATTGTGGCGGTTGTATCGCGCGGCGAAACCCAGCCGCTGATCGTGTCGGAAGGGTATGAGCCCGCGAATCGGCGCACAGTGACCGAAATTTCAGGCATGATCCGTAGACGTGGCACCAATATGGACGGACGCTACGCGCGCGTGATCCAGCGTGAATATGTCGCAAGTGCACGCGAAGTCCATCGGGTCGAATAAGGCCGACCCCAGACTGACACTGGTTTGACCTGCGCCGAAATGGCGCAGGTTTTTCGTTTTCGTCAGAGCATGCGGTGAAATTCCGCTGTTCCGGTCAAGTGTTCTTTGAATTGCACCGTTTTCGACGCGCTCAGCTTGGTTTCGAACAATTTCACCAGTTCGGCCCAAATCTTGCCAGAATTATAAACAATCTTCGCTCAACATACCGTCGGATCCGTTTCTGAGATGCGATTCCCTTTTTCGGCGGAACCGACAGAAACCAGAGTTGAGTTTGAGGATGCCAAAATGGCGAGCACCGTAGACAGCGCCCCCCAGAAGACCCGTGCCTGCACAGTCTCTCGTGATGTGCAGAATTTTGATCTGCTGATCGAAGACATGGAAGCCGTTTTTCAGGAAGATTGGGGCGATCTGAACTTCTCGGACGCCACAGCATTTCTTCAGGAAGCGGACTCAGCGGATCTTGAATTGCTTGCGGTCGCGCTCGACGACGAAGATGAGCCCAATATCGCGCTGATCCGTTCCGTGATCGAACAGGCAACGGCGCGCGGCATCCAGGTTCTGCTGATCGCAGAGAGCCTTTCTCCGATCCTGCTGCATCAGTTGCTGCGGGCGGGTGCAAGTGATTTCGTCCCCTACCCGCTGCCCGAGAATGCGCTACAGGACGCCATCGCACGGCTGAAGCGTCAAAGCGATGTCGCCGATCTTGGTCGCTATGGCACTACCACCGCAGCGCCCAGCGGCAAGAATGGCTCGGTCTTTGCAATCCATGCGCTGGCTGGCGGGGCGGGTGGCACGAATTTCGCGGTCAATCTTGCCTGGGAACTGAGCGGCATCTGCGCCAAGGATGGTCAGACGGTTTGTATCCTCGATTTCGATTTCCAGTCCGGATCGGTCTCGACCTATCTTGATCTGGCACGGACGGAAAAAGTCTACGAATTGCTGTCGCAGACCAGCACGATGGACCGTGATGCCTTTTTCGCGGCGACCCAGAAATTTCAGGAACGGTTGCAGGTGCTGACCGCACCCTCGGACATGTTGCCGCTTGACCTTTTGACCCCGGATGAGATCGAACGCGTGATCTCGATGGCGCGTGATCAGTTCGACATCGTGATCATCGACATGCCGCGGACCGTGGTGCACTGGACGGAAACCGCCCTGCAGATGTCTGATCTGTATTTTACCATGATGGAGCTGGATCTGCGCTCTGCACAGAACACGTTGCGCATGATCCGCGCCCTGAAAGCGGATGGCATTTCCATGGACAAGCACCGCTTCATCCTGAACAGGGCGCCGCGCTTCACGGATCTGGGTGGTAAGGCGCGGGCGAAACGCATGGCCGAGAGCCTGGGCATCAGCATCGCGGTACATATTCCCGATGGGGGCACGCAGGTCCGTGATGCCAATGACCATGGCCTGCCACTGTCGGAATACGCCCCCAAGAACCCGGTCACAAAAGAAATCCAGAAATTCGCGGCAGCGCTCTACGAGACATCGCAGAACACCAAGATCGCAGCCGAATAATCAGGTGAGAAAAAGACCATGTTCGCAAGATATCGCAAGACCCAGGGTGCCACACCTGTCAAGCCCGTGGACGCCGCGCCTGAACGCGCCAAGACGCAAAACAAGGCTCCTGAGCGCGCGGGGCATCAGCGCGGCAAACCGGAGAGCACCGTTCCCGCGTCAGCGGTCGCCACGGACCGGGCCCAGCAGCGCAAGCTGCGGATGAATGGCATCAAATCCGATCTGCACAAGCGATTGCTTGAGAACCTGAACCTTTCGGCGCTCGAAACCGCCAGCGAAGCGGAACTGCGTTCGGAAATCAACACCATTGTCGCTGAAGCGCTGTCCGAGATGGACGTCGTCCTCAATAGCGAGGAACGCGCGACGCTGAACAAGGAACTGTATTTCGAGGTGATGGGCCTTGGTCCGCTTGAACCCTTGCTGCAGGATGACACGATCAACGACATTCTGGTAAACGGCCCCAAGCAGGTCTTCATCGAGCGCGCGGGCAAGCTGGAACTGAGCGATGTGACCTTCCGCGATGAGCGGCATCTGTTGCGCATCATCGACAAGATCGTGTCAGCCGTTGGCCGCCGGGTCGATGAGTCCAACCCATATGTAGACGCGCGCCTGGCTGATGGGTCGCGCTTCAACGCGATGGTGCCGCCGGTCGCGGTTGACGGTTCGCTTGTATCCATCCGGAAATTCAAGAAAGAGAAGCTCAGCGTTCAGGATCTGGTGAAATTCGGGGCGTTTTCGGAAGAAATGGCGCTCTATCTGGAGGCCGCAGTCGCAACCCGATTGAATATCATTGTCTCTGGCGGGACAGGTTCGGGCAAGACAACAACGCTGAACGCGCTTTCCAGCTTCATCGGCAATGAAGAGCGCGTGTTGACGATCGAGGATACCGCAGAACTGCAATTGCAGCAAATCCATGTAGGCCGGATGGAAAGCCGCCCGGCCAATATGGAAGGCAAGGGTGCGGTCACGCAGCGCGACTGTCTGCGGAACGCGCTGAGGATGCGCCCTGACCGGATTATCGTCGGCGAAACGCGCGGCGAGGAAGTCATCGACATGCTGCAGGCCATGAATACGGGCCATGACGGCTCCATGACGACGATCCACGCCAACTCGGCACGTGATGGGGTCAGCCGTCTGGAAAACATGGTCGCGATGGCCGGGATCGACATGCCGCTGCGCGCCGTGCGCAGCCAGATCGGCTCGGCTGTGAATCTGATCGTGCAGGCGTCGCGCCTGCAGGACGGGTCGCGCCGCATGGTGTCGATCACGGAAATCACCGGCATGGAGGGTGAAATCATCACCATGCAGGAAATCTTCCGCTTCGAGCGCACAGGGCTGGAACCCGATGGCACGATCCTTGGCCATTTCACCGGCACCGGCCTGCGGTCGGCCTATTCTGACCGGTTCAAGCGTTGGGGCTATGATCTGCCCGCGAGCATCTATGACGAAGTTCGGGTCCGGAGATAAGCCATGGAATTGTCAATCAGCCCACTGATCTATCTTGCCATATTCGGCGCAGTTCTGCTGCTGATCAACGGCATCTACCTGATGGCCTTCGGGCGCAGCATCGAGCATGATTCCAAACTGAACCGTCGGCTCGAACTGATGCAGAAGGGGCAGGCGAAAAAAGATGTGATGGAGCAACTCCGCAAGGAGCGGTCCATCCACAAGGGCGGCTTCTCGATCCCGCTATACGGTATGATCGAAGAACGCGCGCGCAAGGGCAATATTGCGTTTTCGCCCCGGACGCTGATCCTGCTGATGTTTGCCCTCAGTGCCTTCAGCTTCGTGATGCTGACCTTCATGACGCCCACAGAACCCGGAATCCGGGCGGGTATCTCGGTCGTATTCGGCTTCGGCGGTGTGTTTGTCTGGGTATCCGGCAAAGCCAAGAAACGCGTGGGGGCGATTGAAGAGCAATTGCCCGAAGCGATTGACCTGATGGTGCGGTCGCTGCGTGTGGGCCATCCTTTCGGCGCATCCCTGGGCATTGCCGCAGATGAGATTGCAGACCCGCTCGGCACGGAACTGGGGCTGATTTCGGACGAGATTGCCTATGGCCGCGACGCGGGCGAGGCCATCGCGGAATTCGGTGAACGCGTTGATTTGCAGGATATCCGTTTCCTGGCCGTGGCCGTGTCGATCCAGCAGAAATCCGGCGGCAACCTTGCAGAAATCCTCGATGGACTGTCGAAAGTGGTGCGGGCGCGGTTCAAGCTGTTCCGGCGCGTCCGGGCGATCACGGCAGAGGCGAAATGGTCAGGCATGTTCCTGTCGGGCTTCCCGATTGTCGCGATGCTGATGATCCAGGCGATCAAGCCGGACTATTACGACAATGTAAAGGAAACCCCCTATTATCTGCCTCTGGCGATCGTGGTCGGAGTCTTCCTGATCATCAACATCCTCTACATGCGCAAGATGACGGATATCAAGGTTTGAGACGGGTGCTTCAGACGGCCCGGCTTCACTGGAAAGGCGAGTGACCCATGTTTGAGATTTTCGACGGCCCGACAGGACTGATTGCACTTGCCGGTTTCGGTGGTGTCGCGCTTCTCGGATTGGCGCTGGCGACCCTGATGAAGGGTGAGCGCGCCGATCCGATGCAAAGGTTCTCGCAAGAGGCTAAAGCGAACAGAAACAGTTCGCGCGGCGACAAGCGCTCTTTGCGGCGAGGAAATGGGCGTGAAATCAAGGCGCTCGACAACTTCTCACGATTTCTGGAACCTGAGAATGAAAAGGAGCTTTCGGCGGCACGCCAGAAGATGATTCAGGCGGGCTACCACGGCAAGAATGCCGTGCGAGACTTCGCTGCACTTCAGTTCATCCTGGCGTTTGCCGGTCTGGCCCTGTCGCTTCTGGTCGTGTTCGTGATCGCGCCGGACAAGTTCGAAAGCGTCTATATGATGGCCTTCGCGCTCGTGATGCCGATGCTCGTGGGATATTTCGGGCCCCGGCGCTGGATTGAGAAGCGGGTCGAAGCACGCAAGGACGAAATCCTGTCGGGCTTTCCCGATGCGCTGGACATGATGCTGATCTGCGTCGAGGCCGGGCAGTCGCTTGACCAGTCCATCCAGCGGGTAGCGCGCGAGATCACCCAGGCCTATCCCGCATTGGGCGAGGAGTTCACAGCTGTAGGCGAGCAGGTCAAGGCCGGACGCGAACGCGGGGATGTGCTGAAGGATTTGGCAAAACGCTGCGACATTTCCGATATCACCTCTTTCGTGACCGTGATGGTGCAGGCGCAGGCCTATGGCACCTCGATTACCGAGGCACTCCGGGTCTTTGCTGCGGAAATGCGGGACAAACGCATCATGCGCGCGGAAGAGAAAGCAAACCTCTTGCCGACAAAGATGACATTGGGCACTATGATGTTCACTGTTCCACCCCTTCTGATCATTCTGATCGCACCGTCGGTGGTTGGTATCATGACAGACCTGGGCGGAAATATTGTAAGCGGAATGTAAATTTGCGTCGAATACCTTGGCTGATCCTTGCGGCGTTTCTGGCGGGATGCACGGCCACACCGCAGTCACCACGAGAGGCCCTGATTGCCGGGGCCGGGCCGGACCAGTTGCGGCCCGTCGCGCGCGGCCTTGATGTGCCCGATGCGGTTGACGGGTTGATTGTCGGCCACCGGTTGATGGCAGCAGGCGAATACGATCTGGCACTGCGTGAATACCATCGCGGCGCGGCAACACATGGGGCCAGTGTCGATGTGCTGTCCGCTATCGGGTCTGCCAATCTGCGTCTGGGTCGCCTGCAGCAGGCCGAACAGGATCTGCGCCGGGCACTGGAGCAGGATGAAACTTTCGTCCCGGCACATAACAATCTGGGCGTGGCGCTTGGGGAACAGGGCAAATGGGGCGAGGCACAACTGCATTTTCGCAACGCTTTCGTGTTTGATAAGGGCAGATCCCCTGAAATCCGCGAGAATTTGCGTTTAGCCATCGAAAAGACAGAAAAAAGCGGCTATGATGATCTGGAGGCACATCGGCTTTTGCTGATGCGGCGGGGCACTGGCAGATATCTGTTATTGTCCACGCCACTATAAAAAGAGCAGTGAGGACGCAAAAATGCGCCACCCTATCCTATTTGCGCTGCTTGCGGGCAGCGTGTTTGCACTTGCGGCGTGTCAGGACAGCAGCAAGGCCAGCGTGTCCCGCGCGATCGACAGTGTGACGGCGATCGACAACCAGAACATGGCGGAACTGATGCTTGTGGCGGGCGACCCCGAAGAGGCCGTCAACTACTTCGCCGCCCAGCTTGAACGCAACCCGGACAGTGTGAGCCTGCAGCGTGGTCTTGCCAGGTCGCTTGTGCGCGCTGGGCGTGTGTCCGAGGCTCTGCCGGTCTGGCGCAAGGTTGTCGCGCATCCGGACTCCGACAATGATGACCGGGTGATGCTGGCGGATACCTATATTCGCGCGAACAACTGGGCCGAGGCTGAAGCGACGCTGAACCAGATCCCGCCAACGCATGAGAGCTTCGACCGCTACCGGCTGGAAGCGATGATCGCGGACAGCAAGCAGCAATGGGCGCGCGCGGATCATTTCTATGAGACCGCCGCCGGGCTGACGACCCGTCCCTCGGGGGTTTATAACAACTGGGGCTTTTCGAAACTGACCCGTGGCAAACCCCGCGAGGCGGAACCTTTGTTCATGCAGGCGCTGCAACATGATCCGAACCTGTTCACGGCCAAGAACAATCTCGCCCTCGCGCGCGCGGGTCAGGGAAATTATAGCCTGCCGCTGGTGCAGATGACGCAGGAAGAGCGCGCGGTCCTGCTCTATACAATGGCGATCGCGGCGGTTCGCAAAGGCGACACCACCATTGGTCGCACCTTGCTGGCTGAGGCCATCGACACTCATCCGCAGCATTACGAAGAAGCGGTGCGCGCCATGCGCGCGCTGGACGGGGGGCGCGGCTGATGATGATGAGCGCGCAGACTGCGATGTGGTTTCTGCCCTTCGTGGCACCGATTGCGCTCTGGGTGGCCTTCAGCGACATGAAATGGATGAAGATCCATAACTATGCCGTTCTGGCACTGGTTGCTGTCTATCTGGTCATCGGGTTGATCGCCTTGCCGTTTCAGACCTGGGCCTGGGGCTGGCTGAGTCTTGCGGTGGTTCTGGTTGTGGGCTTCGTGCTGACATCGGTGGGTTTGATGGGAGGCGGGGATGCGAAATTCGCCGCAGCCATGGCCCCGTTCATTGCGCTGGGCGATCTGAGCCTGTTCCTGATGCTTCTGGCCTGCGTGACCGTGGTCAGCTTCATCGCGCATCGCATCGCTCGCGCGACGCAACTTGCGCAGGCGCTGGCGCCGGGCTGGGAAAGCTGGCACCGGCGGGAATTCCCGATGGGTCTGGCACTGGGTCCAAGCCTGCTGTTCTACCTTTGCCTTGCAACCATCTTCGGAAACCGTGTCGCTTAGCCTGACCTTTACCTTTGTGGTCCAGCCTAGACCCTGACAGGAACGGATAATGCAAATGAACATCGAAGCCAGTCACATCACGGCCCCACCGGTCCCGCGCAATCTGGAAGCCACAGGGCTGAGCAACGTGCTGATGCGGGACATCCTGCTCAAGACGATGTTCCGCATGTCGATCACCAAGGTCACGGAACTGTCGCGCACGATCTGCCTGCCGATTCCGCAGACTATTGAACTGATCGACCTTTGCCGGTCCGAAAAACTGATCGAGGCGATGGCGACCCTTTCTGCAAGCGCGCAGTCGGAAGCCAATTTCCAACTGACCGATTCCGGCAAGGCGCGCGCACTCGATGCGCTCAGCCAATCCGAATATTACGGTGCCATGCCGGTGCCGATGGCGATGTATGAAGAGCAGATCAGGCGTCAGTCCATCCGCGATATCCAGATCACGCGCCGCCAGCTCAAGATCGCCATGGGCGATCTGATCCTGCCGCCGACCCTGATGGATGATCTTGGTCCTGCAGTCAGTTCGGGGCGGTCGATCCTGCTCTACGGGCCGCCGGGGAACGGGAAATCCTCAATTTCCAACGGGATTCGGGCGGCCATGGGCGACCGGATCTATGTGCCCCGCGCTGTGGTGCATGCAGGCCAGATCATCAGTGTCTATGATCCGATCGTGCATACCGTGGCCGAAAGCTCGGAGGATAACCCTTCGCTTCTGCGCCAGACCGGAAACCGTTTCGACAACCGCTATGTCTATTGCGAACGGCCAACCGTGATCACCGGCGGCGAGTTGACGCTCGACATGTTGGATCTGAAATTCAACCCTGTCTCACGCACCTATCAGGCCCCGCTCCAGTTCAAGGCCACAGGGGGCGTCTTCATCATCGACGACCTTGGCCGACAGGAAGAACCGCCGCAGGCCATCGTGAACCGCTGGATCGTCCCGATGGAGATGAATTACGATATCCTTGCCCTGCAATCGGGTGAGAAATTCGTGGTGCCTTTCGATACGCTGGTCATCTTCTCGACCAACTTCCACCCGAATGACATTTTCGATCAGGCCGCGCTGCGCCGGATTTTCTACAAGATCAAGATTGACGGCCCGGATCAGACGGATTTCCTGAAGATCTTTGCGATGGTCGCCAAGAAGCGCAAGATGCCGCTGGATGAGGATACCATCATCTATCTGATCCAGAAAAAATATCCGACCATCAAGAATGTCTATGCCAATTACCAGCCCGTATTCCTGATCGACCAGATGATCTCGATTTGTGATTTCGAGGGCAAGGCAAGGCACATGTCGCCAGAACTGATCGAGCGGGCCTGGAAGAACATGTTCGTGCAACAGGAAACGATAGTGCGCTAGTGGCCGCCCGGTCAGTCAATGGCCGCCATGCGCGATTCCAGCACGTCGAAGGGTACGCCCGGATCCGCCTTTGCGCAGCGGATCACCAGCGATGTCTTGACCGTGATCACATTCTCGGCCGCCAGCAGTTCTTCGGTCAGGAAGCGCTGGAAGGACGACAGATCCGGTGCGACGCATTTCAGGATGAAATCGATCTCACCGTTCAGCATGTGACATTCACGCACAAGCGGCCAGTCCCGACAGCGCTGCTCGAAGCGGGCCAGATCGACTTCGGCCTGGGAGTTCAGCCCGACCATCGCGAAGACCTGCACCTCGAAGCCCAGTTCGCGCGCATTGACCTGGGCATGATAGCCCCGGATGAGGCCGGCCTCTTCGAGACTGCGGACGCGACGCAGGCAAGGCGGCGCGGAAATTCCGACTCGCTTGGCCAGTTCGACATTGGTCATGCGCCCGTCTGCCTGCAATTCTGCCAGAATCTTTCGATCAATCGGATCAAGCTTGCTGCCCGACATGCCGTCCACTCCCTGAGTTTTGCACTTCTTTACGCGTCACCGTCGGATTGCGCAACATTGTTTCAAGACTGCGCAATATATTTAGCGTGTGGTTGCGCGACCTCCTGCCCCCTTGTGGTTCACGCGCCAGTGCTTAGATTGCGCGCGACACAGAATGTTCCGAGGAAATCCCATGACCGACACGCGCCACACCAAGCTTCTGATCATCGGCTCTGGCCCGGCAGGCTATACCGCCGCGGTCTATGGCGCGCGCGCCATGCTGGAGCCGATTGTGGTGCAGGGCATTCAGCCCGGCGGGCAGTTGACGATCACCACCGAGGTCGAGAACTGGCCCGGCGATACGATGGTCACGGGGCCTGATCTGATGGTGCGCATGGAAGCCCATGCACGCGAGATGGGCGCGGAAGTGATCACCGATCATATCAGCGCGCTCGATCTGTCGGCACGCCCCTTCACGGCCAAGGCAGATAGCGGCATGACCTTCACGGCTGATGCGGTGGTCCTTGCCACGGGTGCACAGGCGCGTTGGCTGGGTATTCCGTCCGAGGAGAAATACAAAGGCATGGGCGTTTCGGCCTGCGCCACCTGTGACGGGTTCTTCTATCGCGGCAAGGAAGTCGTCGTGATTGGCGGCGGCAATACGGCCGTCGAGGAAGCCCTGTTCCTGACCAATTTCGCGTCAAAAGTGACGCTTGTGCATCGCCGCGACAGCCTGCGCGCCGAGAAGATCCTGCAACACCGCCTGCTGGAACACCCCAAGGTCGAAGTGATCTGGAATCATACATTGGATGAAGTGCTGGGCGATGGCACCGCTCCGGGTGTCGAAGCGGTGCGTCTGCGCCAGGTCGATACCGGTGAAACGCAGGAAATCGCTTGCGCGGGTGTCTTTATTGCCATCGGCCACAGCCCCGCCAGCGAATTGGTGAAGGATCAGTTGAAGATGCAGGACGGCGGTTATGTCTGGGTCGAGCCGGGCAGCACCCGCACCTCGATCCCGGGTGTCTTTGCAGCAGGCGATCTGACCGATCACATCTATCGACAGGCCGTGACCAGTGCAGGCATGGGCTGCATGGCCGCACTGGATGCAGAGAAATTCCTGTCCGGTCACAGCTAACGCAGGATCGGCTCCAACGGATCATAGAGCGCGCGGCCATCCCAGGCCGCGTCGCCCCACGCGATTTCAGGCAGACTGTCAGGCTTGTAGCGCAGTCGGCGCAATTCGGCTTCGCTGACGAAGCGGCGGGTGGTGACGACGCCCGCAGGGTCGGTCCAGTCGGCTGAAATCTGTCCGCCCGTGATCTCGGCCCGGAAATAGATATCGACCTGATGGAAGCGGCTGGCCGGGTCGTGGAACTCGTTCACCAGACAGGGCGCCCCGACGGCGATCTGCAAGCCGCATTCTTCATGGACTTCGCGCTGCAGGTTTTCCGGCAGCGATTGCCCCGGTTCTACCCCACCACCGGGGGCGCACCACAGGTCGCTCTGGCCGTCCGGCCAGGCATTGACCAGCAACAAGCGGTTCTGGTGCAGGATCAGGGCGCGCACGGCCAATCGCGGTTTTGTCATATGACCCATCGTCAGACTGGCGCAAGCAAACGCCACCCCCTATATCTGCCCTATGAAAACGATTTTGACAGCCCTGTTTCTTGCACCGGTACCAGCCATGGCAGATTGCGTTGTCCTTTTGCATGGGCTGGCACGGTCCGAAAACTCCATGCGCGTGATGGAAGAAGCGCTCAGCCTGCATGGCTACAAGGTCGTCAATCACGGCTACCCGTCAACAGCGGAACCAATTGCCGATCTGATGAACTATGTCGGACTGGCTGTCGCGGAATGTGATGACGGTCCGGTGCATTTCGTCACCCATTCCATGGGCGGCATTCTGGCACGCGGCTGGTTGGCGCGGAACCGACCGGAACAGTTGGGGCGGGTCGTGATGCTGGCGCCGCCCAATCATGGATCGGAACTGGTCGATTTCTTCTCTGATATCGAGGCATTTTCCTGGATCAATGGCCCGGCAGGTCTGGAATTGGGGACCGAGCAGAACGCAACGCCCAACACGCTGCCGGAATTTGCGGCATATGAACTGGGTATCATCGCCGGAGACGTGTCGCTGAATCCTATCACCTCGTCACTGATTGACGGTGCGGATGATGGCAAGGTGTCTGTCGAAAGCACCAAGCTGGAAGGCATGAATGATCATATCGTTTTGCCGGTCACGCATACTTTCATGATGAACAATCCGATCGTCATTGCCGAAACGCTGGAATTCCTGCGCAACGGCGTTTTCGATCATGGCATGACCTTCGGCAACGCACTTCGGAAACTGGCAAACCCCTGACGCCTGTCAGCGGAGTATGCGGTTCACATGACCCATCTTGCGGCCAGCGCGCGCCTCGGGCTTGCCATAGAGATGCACCGCAACATCCTTCATCCGCAGCAGATCCGGCACGCGCGCAAGGTCGTCGCCGATCAGGTTTTCCATGACGACATCGGCATAGCGCCCGCCATCGCCCAAGGGCAGACCAGTCACCGCACGGATATGCTGTTCGAACTGGTCGATGGCGCAACCGTTTTGCGTCCAATGGCCAGAATTGTGCACGCGCGGGGCGATTTCATTCACGATCAGGCCGGTTTCCGTCACGAATAATTCGACCCCGAGCACACCGACATAATCCAGCGCATTCAGTATCCTGGCGGCCAGAAGCACTGCATCGCTGCGCTGCGCTCCGGTCAGGCGCGCAGGCACGCGGGTTTCGCGCAAAATGCCGTCTTTGTGCAAGTTCTCGCCCGGATCGAATGCTGCGACCTCGCCGGTCAGACCACGCGCCGCAATGACCGAAACCTCGTGCGAGAATCTGACAAACCCTTCAAGGATCGCAGGCGCCCCGGCCATCGCATCCCAGGCAGCAGCGATATCATCCGCGCTGTCCAGCAGCGCCTGCCCCTTGCCATCATAGCCCATGCGCCGGGTTTTCAGAATCGCGGGCGCGCCAAGCTGCGCGAGTGCCGTTTCCAGATCCGCCATCGACTCGACAGAGCAGTATGGGGCTGTATGCAAACCCAGATCGCGCAGGAAATCCTTCTCCAGAAGGCGGTCCTGCGACACAGCCAAGGCGCGGCGACCGGGATGGATCGGGCGTAACGGTTCGAGCAGATCAAGCGTTTCCGTGGGGATATTCTCGAACTCGAAAGTGATCACATCCACCTGCGCGGCGAAAGCTTGCAAGGCGGCCTGATCGTGCCAGGGCGCGGTTGTGACCTGCTCTGCAACATGCCCGGCAGGCGGGTTCGGGGCCGGGTCGTAAATATGGCAGCGATAGCCCAGCCGCGACGCCGCGACTGACAGCATCCGCCCCAATTGCCCGCCGCCAAGAATACCGATCACGCTGCCCGGTGCGAGTGGGTCAGTCATCACGGGGTTCCTCCGGGATCGACGCGGACAAATCCGCTCGCCATGTGTCGAGCCGTGCCGCAAGCTCTGCATCCTGCAACGCGAGGATTCCGGCGGCCATCAGTCCGGCATTGGCAGCCCCCGCCGCGCCAATCGCCATGGTCGCGACCGGATAGCCGCGCGGCATCTGCAGGATCGAGTAAAGACTATCCACCCCCGACAGTGCCTTGGTCTGAACCGGCACGCCGATCACGGGCACACGGGTCTTGGACGCCATCATGCCCGGCAGATGCGCAGCCCCGCCTGCGCCCGCGATAATCACCTGCAACCCGCGCGCCACAGCGTCGCGCCCATATGTCCACAGCCGGTCCGGGGTGCGATGGGCAGAAACGATGCGGGTCTCATATGGCACCCCGAGCCTATCCAGCATGTCCGCCGCTTCGCGCATGGTCGGCCAGTCGGACTGGCTGCCCATGATGATACCAACCTTGATTTCGGTCATACTGCCCCTCTTGGCCCGTTGCTGGTCCATGTCGCGCGCACTATAGCGATGCAATGGACGGGTGCAATTCCATCAGGCGATGATATCCGGGGTCAGTTCATCCTCGATGCGGGCGATCTGGTCCTTGAGGCGCAGTTTGTCCTTCTTCAGCCGCTGGACAGTCAGCTGCGTCGCCGGACCCTGCACCTGAAGCGCATTGATCGCCTCATCCAGATCACGATGCTTCTGGCGCAAAACTTCGAGTTTCACGCGCAGCACTTCTTCATGGCTCAGTTCTTGAGGCGAATTCATCGGGGCGATTCTGCTCTGGCTTCTTTGAGCCGACCTTAGCGACAAATCCCGCATCGCAAAAGCTTTCGATGCAGGGAACACGCTCGTCAGGCCCTTGCGATTGCGCGAACGCACACCATATCGATATCCAGATGGTCGCCGCAAAGGGGCCAACAGCAACGTCGCTTATCTGAAAGGGCCAAGCTGATGACAAAACTGCATTTTCCTTCGCATCCCCTGCTTCTGGGATTCGACAGGCTGGAACGACTGGTTGAACAGACCGCGCGTTCAGGAACAGACGGTTATCCACCGTTCAATATCGAAGTGACCGGGCAGAACAGCTTCCGCATCACTTTGGCACTGGCCGGTTTTCGTGACGACGACCTGTCGATCACGGTCGAGAGACGACAGTTGCTCGTGCGCGGTCAACAGACCGAGACCGACAAGGAAGACCGTGTGTTTCTGCATCGTGGCATTGCAGCACGTCAGTTCCAACGCGTTTTTGCACTGGCCGAGGGCGTCGAGGTGACACGCGCGGCCTTGCAGGACGGGTTGTTGCATATCGACCTGACCCGACAGGAGCCAGAAGACTCGGTTCAGACACTGACCATCACCCGTAGCTGATGCGAGGTAGACAAATGGACAGCAAATTCCCGATTCCCGACCCTGAACGCCCCATCGCCTATGTCCGGCCCATCAAGGCGAGCGAGTTGCCCGAAGAGATCCGCGCGCAACTGCCGGGCGTGAAGGAATTATACGCAATTCACCATGAAGAGGGTGAGCGCCTGGCGTTGGTAACGGACAGGACGATGGCTTTTGTCATGGCGCGGCAGAATGATTACGATCCGGTCAGCGTGCACTGACCGCTCATCATCCGAAGCCCCGAAAGCGCCCCGCGCGGGCGCTTTTTCATTTGCGCTTTCTTACCGATGATCCTGCAACAGAATGACGTCATGTCAAAACCCGCCTTGCCATCGCGCTACTGCGCTTCCTGCAAGAACTTGCGGCTCACCCAACCGCGATTGCCGCGGGCGTCCGTGATTTCGTACCACAGCAGGTTGTTGTCGATACAAAGCTGAGCGCGTTCTCCTGCTGGATGGTCATTGGGATTGGCCACAAGGGCGCGACATGCTGTGATACAGGCTTGGCGGTTTCGCTCCTCGCCGACGGCAGTGATGTTGTCGGCACGCAATGTACGGACCTGCTCGCCCAAGGGCATCTGACGCAGGATCGGTGCGGAGATATCTGGCCGTCGGCGGAGGTTCACATATTCGCTGACATTGGAAATCCTGGCATCCTGCGTCTGCAGAAAGCAGGAGCGCAGCACCGGATTGCCCCCGGCGGATTGCTCAGCCGCGTCGAGAAGGTCTTCCAGCCGACCTGGCACCCGGATCAGATCCGCGAGGCGCGTGTCAGGCGCATGAGTATGAAACGCGTAGACCTGAGACCACCTGTCCGGATCGTGCTCACCGATATAGGCATGTCCGATATGACTGGTTGGGTGAGCGCCGCCATATATTGAAACTGAACAACCACTTGCTGCCTCTTGTCGAAAACCGTCAGTCACCGCTGCCTGCAATCCCAGATCGCGGGTGAAAGAGATTGCCACAGGGCTGAAATTGTCAAACGGGCTTACGGACCGGTCAAGCAGCGACATATCCACGAGTTCACAGATATTGCGCACAATCGCGTCGATATCAGGTTCAGCGACGCCGCTGGGTGCGACGATGATCGACAATCTGGCGGCTTCCCCGACCGTCTCGATATAGCGCATTTCGGTCGAGGGCGTCTCGATCATCGTCTCCAGCAGGGATTCCGGAAACTGGTAGAATCCCGCCGCGCGCATATTGATGATCAAGCCCAAAGCTTCGAGTGCGACGGAGAACGCACGGTTCACCTCTGCTTGCGAATACTGACCATCCGGGACCTGCAGCTCTGGACGGTGAAATCCAAGCCGTCCAAGCGGGTGGAGTATCCGGTCCGGACCAGCGTATTCGCCCTCCGGATTGAACCAGGCGCCTGCCATGAACGCCAACGCGCAAGCACTCTCGCATCGCGCATCGGGTCCAACCGCGGTGCCCCAGGGGTCGCGTTGCTGACCGCGAGCGATAGTCCGCGCGATCGCCAGCCCTTCGCGCATGTTTCCACCAGCGCTGTCGAGACAGACCCGGCGACCGACCGGAGAAAACGGATCGCTCGAAGCTTCAAGCTGTTCGATGAGTGTTTCAAGTGTCGCAGCGTCGCCCGTGGCGATTTCACCAGACACAAGAATTCGGCACCCCATGACTGGATCGTCAACTGGCGTGATCGATGCTGCATATGCGTGGGTCTGAGCGGCGCAGATAAGAACGAGTACCGACAATACGCGTACAAGACAAAGCGGCAATTTCATGAGGTCGCTATCCCGTCTCTCAACTGCTTATTATAAAGAATCACGTCTTAACATATAGATACCAGCGCGCCACATTTCTGTCGCTAGCACGGTCGTATCCCTGACGACAACACTAAATCAGCATCGGTCATGATGCCCGAGTTCTTGCGCGTCGCGCGCATGATAAAGGGCCGGGAGTTTCCCCCCGGCCCGATCTGTCTGCAGGTGCCGCGTGGCTTACATCATGCCGCCCATGCCGCCCATGTCAGGCATGCCGCCTGCGGGTGCCGCGCCTTTCGGCTCGGGCTTGTCGGCAATCATGGCTTCCGTCGTGATCAGCAGGCCAGCGACAGACGCGGCGTCCTGCAGCGCGGTGCGCACCACTTTGGCCGGGTCAATCACACCGAACTTGAACATGTCGCCATATTCTTCGGTCTGTGCGTTAAAGCCGTAGCTCTTGTCTTCGCTTTCCCGGATCTTGCCAGCCACAACGGACCCGTCCACACCAGCGTTTTCAGCAATCTGACGCAGCGGTGCTTCAAGTGCCTTGCGAACGATCGAGATGCCAACGGTCTGGTCGCTGTTGTCGCCGGTCAGACCTGCAAGCGTCTTGCCTGCCTGAATAAGGGCAACGCCACCACCGACAACGATGCCTTCCTGCACGGCCGCGCGGGTCGCGTTCAGAGCATCGTCGACACGATCCTTGCGCTCCTTGACTTCGACTTCCGACATGCCGCCGACGCGGATGACTGCAACGCCACCGGCCAACTTTGCCAGACGCTCTTGCAGCTTCTCGCGGTCGTAGTCAGAGGTGGTTTCCTCGATCTGCTGACGGATCTGCGCGACGCGGGCTTCGATCTCGGCCTTCTCGCCATTGCCATCGACAATGGTCGTGTTGTCCTTGTTGATCGAGACTTTCTTGGCGCGGCCCAGCATATCGAGCGTCACGTTTTCCAGCTTCATGCCCAGATCGTCGCTGATCACCTGACCACCGGTCAGAATGGCGATATCCTGCAGCATGGCCTTGCGGCGATCGCCGAAGCCCGGTGCCTTGACGGCAGCGATTTTCAGACCACCGCGCAGCTTGTTGACGACCAGCGTGGCCAGAGCCTCGCCTTCGACATCCTCTGCTATGATCAGGAGCGGCTTCTGCGACTGGATGACCGACTCGAGCAGCGGAACCATCGGCTGCAGCGAGGAGAGTTTCTTTTCGTGGATCAGGATGATCGCGTCATCAAGCTCGGCAATCATCTTGTCGGGGTTGGTCACGAAATAGGGCGACAGGTAGCCGCGGTCGAACTGCATGCCTTCGACAACATCGGTTTCTGTTTCCAGACCCTTGTTTTCCTCGACCGTGATTACGCCTTCATTGCCGACTTTCTGCATCGCATCCGCGATCTGGCGGCCGATTTCAGCTTCGCCATTGGCAGAAATGGTGCCAACCTGCGCCACTTCGGCGCTGTCGCTGACCGGACGCGCGGCTGCCTTGATCGCTTCGACCACTTTGCTGGTTGCAAGGTCGATCCCGCGCTTCAGGTCCATCGGGTTCATGCCGGCGGCAACCGATTTCAGACCTTCGCGCACGATGGCCTGAGCCAGAACAGTTGCGGTCGTGGTGCCGTCACCGGCTTCGTCATTGGTGCGCGAGGCCACTTCCTTGACCATCTGCGCGCCCATGTTCT
>JAFIEM010000155.1 GCA_020832555.1 Natronohydrobacter sp.
GCTTCCAGATGCACGATATAGATCAGTGCGATGTAGGAAATCACAGCCGGAATGAACGCGTGCTTGATCACCTCGATATAGGAAATTCCAACGAATTCCACCATCAGGAACGCCGCAGCGCCCATCACGGGTGGCATGATCTGGCCATTGACCGAGGAGGAGACCTCAACCGCGCCGGCCTTCTCAGAGGTGAAGCCCACACGCTTCATCAGCGGGATCGTGAAGGTGCCGGTCGTCACCACATTGGCGATGGAGGAGCCGGAGATCAGACCCGTCGCGCCAGAGCCGACCACAGCCGCCTTGGCAGGGCCGCCGCGCAAATGGCCAAGGCCTGCAAAGGCCATCTTGATGAAGTAATTGCCCGCGCCCGCCTTGTCGAGAAGCGCGCCGAAAAGCACGAAGAGAAACACGAATGCGGTGGATACGCCCAGCGGGATGCCGAAAACACCCTCGGTCGACAGCCATTGCGTGTTGATGATGGCTTCGAAATTGCGGCCTTGATGGGCGATCAGATCGGGGATCAGCCAGCCAGTCCCGAAATAGCTATAGGCGAGGAAAATCCCGCCGACGATGGTCAGCGCGGGGCCAAGTGCGCGGCGCGAGGCCTCAAGCAGCAGGATAAGGCCAATCGTGCCGACGATGATCTGCTGTTGCGTGGGCAGACCCGAACGCGCGGTTGAAGACAGTTCACGCGAGAACCAGAAGATGTAGAACGCGCAGCCCGCAGCGAGGGTCGCGAGGATCCAGTCATACCAGGGGATGTAGCGGCGCGGAGAGGATTTGAAGGCCGGATAGGCCAGAAACGCCAGAAACAGCGCGAAGGTCAGGTGCATGGGCCGCGTCATGTCAGAGCCGATGACCCGGACATAAGGGATATGCTGCGCCCATTGGAATTGCAGATCGGCAATCCAGATCTGGAAGGCGGACCAGGCGAAGGCCACCACGGCAATCAGCAAGGCGACCGCCCGGTTGCTGGGGTCACGACCACCGGAATCGGTGCTGGACACCAGATCCTGCAGTTCTTCATCCGAAAACTGGCGCCCTTCCGGCTGCTTTTGCGCAGAAGACATGCGGCGATCCCCCGTCTCGATCAATTTATGTCAGGAATGTCTTGCGCGCCAGAAAGCAGCGCGGGACGGCGCGGCGCATCTCTGCGCCGCGCCGATCAGGTCTTATTCCATCAGGCCAGCTTCGCGGAAATACCGCTCGGCGCCCGGATGCAGCGGGGCAGAATTGCCGTCATTGACCATTTCTTCAGCGTTCAGATTGCCCAATGCCGGGTGCAATGCTCTGAACTGATCAAGGCTTTCAAAGATCGCCTTGGTTACTTGATAAACGATTTCCTCGCTGACCGAGTCAGAACTGACAAAGGTCGCGCCGACACCGAAGGTCGTGACATCCTCGGATGTGCCGCGATACATCCCGCCCGGAATCGTAGCCATCCGGTAATAGGGACGATCTTCGACCAATTGGCGGATCGCGTCATTATCGACATTCACCAGAACGCTGTCGCAAGCGGTCGTGGCTTCCTGAATCGCTCCCGAGGGGTGTCCCACTGTGTACACCATCGCATCGATGTTGTTGTCGCAAAGTGCCAGCGCCTGTTCTGCCGGGGGCAGTTCGCTGACCTGCGAGAAGTCATCGACGGTCCAGCCCATAGCTTCGAGCACCACATCCATGGTAGCACGCTGGCCGGAACCGGGGTTGCCGATATTCACACGCTTGCCGCGCAGATCTTCGAAGCTGGTGATACCCGCATCTGCGCGCGCGACAACAGTGAAGGGTTCGGGATGCAGCGAGAAGACTGCGCGGAGACCTTCGAAAGCCCCGGTTTCTTCAAACTGCTGGCTGCCGTTGAAAGAATGATACTGAATGTCGGACTGTGCGACGCCGAATTCCAGTTCGCCAGAACGAATGGCATTGACGTTGAACACCGAACCACCAGTGGATTCCACGCCGCAGCGGATACCATGCTCGGCCCGGTCGCGGTTGACCAGACGGCAGATCGCGCCGCCCGCCGGATAATAGACGCCCGTGACGCCCCCGGTGCCGATCGAGATGAACGTCTCTTGCGCCAGAGCCGTGCTGCCAAGCATCAGGGCTGCGCCCATGATCCCGGTTGCCAGTGATTTATTCATGTGATCCTCCGTGTTTCCTGCTGCTCATCAGTGACAGCTTTGCAATGGTTTTCAGAAATCCCGCAGCGTGTGCAGATTCCTGAAAGACCCATGATGCAAATGGACTGCGCTGACGGTCAGGAGTCAACCCTCAAAGCGTTTTGAAAAACAGCGCGTGCGTAAACAACTGATATTATTTTTTTATTTCGCAGCCCGAGAGGCATTCGGCAAAAGATGCATGAGCAAAACCCATACCAACCTGTGTTTGTCTTGAAAAACCCGATCAGGGCGCACACTCAACCCGACACAAGCGCAAGACGGTTTTCGACAATCCCCACAAACCACGAACAGCCATAAGGGATAATCTCGTCGTTGAAATCATATTCCGGATGGTGCAGACCCGGCCCCTCGCCTGCGCCAAGAACGATATAGGCGCCGGGGCGTTCTTCCAGCATATAGGCGAAGTCCTCGCCACCCATGTTATAGCCCGCTTCAAGGCATTGGCCCGACACTTCAAGCGCGACCTGCCGGGCGATTTCGGTCTGATCCGCATGATTGACCATGACCGGATAGCCCTCAAGGAATTCGATTTCCGCGTCTGCACCGAAAGCCATTGCCGTGCTGGTCGTGATCGCGCGCAACCTGTCGGCAGCCTGCGCGCGCAGGGCCGCGTCATGGGTGCGGATCGTGCCACGCAGCGCCACGCGCTGCGGGATGACATTGAACGCCTCACTGTCGGTGCGCACACCGCAGACCGACAGGACGATATTCTGCGTCGGATCGGCATTGCGGCTGGCCACCGATTGCAGCGCGAGGATCGCATGGCTGGCCGCAAGCGTCGGGTCAAAGGTCATATGTGGTTTGGCGGCATGGCCGCCCCGCCCTTCAATCGTGATACGGAACTCGTCGCAGGCAGCGTAAAACGCGCCTGCACGGATGTTGAACTCGCCCAGCGGATGACCGGGGCGATTGTGCATGGCATAGACCTCGGTAATCCCGAACCGGTCCATGATCCGGGCGTCACACATGACCTTGGCCCCTGCCCCGTCCTCTTCGGCCGGCTGGAAGATCAGCGCGACCGTGCCATCGAACTGTCGGGTCTCGGCCAGATATTGCGCGGCCCCCAGCAGCATGGTCGTATGTCCGTCATGGCCGCAGGCATGCATCTTGCCGTGGCGGGTAGAGGAATAGGGCTTGCCCGTCGCCTCATGAATCGGCAGCGCATCCATATCCGCACGCAGCCCGATCACGCGGCCCGAACTCCGCTGCTGACCATGGATCAGCGCCACGATACCGGTGACACCAATTCCCTCGATCACCTCGTCACAGCCAAAGCTGCGCAGTTTCTCGGCGACAAAGCCCGCCGTGCGGTGACAGTCGAAACCGAGTTCGGGATGGGCATGAAAATCGCGTCGCCATTCGGTCAGATCCGGCATCATCTCGGCAAAACGGTTGCGAACGGGCATGAGGCTCCTGTCGGGTTGGTGTTCGGGATCAAGCTAGCCCCATGCGGCAGGCGCGGCAAGGGTTGGTTCAATCCTCGAACAGTTCCGACTGCCCGATCTGCCCGTCATCTTCATCCTGCAAATCGTCCGAGGGCCTGCCAGGCATGGGCCTGCTGTCAAGAAGCCCCGCTTCGCGCAATTCCTTGAGCCCCGGCAGATCGCGGGCCGATTCCAGCCCGAAATGATCAAGGAAGCCCTCGGTCACGACAAAAGTGACAGGCCGTCCGGGTGTCATGCGCCGTCGCCCCAGCCTGATCCATTCCATTTCCAGAAGCTGATCGATTGTGCCCCGCGAAACGGCCACGCCCCGGATCTCTTCGATCTCGGCGCGCGTGACCGGCTGATGATAAGCGATGATCGCCAGTGTCTCGATGGCCGCGCGCGAGAGTTTGCGGGTTTCAACCCGTTCCGCCTGCATCAGCCATCCCAGATCCGGAGCAGTCCGCATCGCGTATCCATCCCCCACGCGCGTCAGCACCACCCCGCGCCCCGCATATCGCGAGCGCAGATGACCCAGCGCCTCGGCCGCATCGCAGCCTTCGGGCAGGCGCGCGGAAATCTGCGCAAGGGTCAGCGGCTCGGCGCAAGCAAAAAGCAGCGCTTCGATCATGCGCTCCTGTTCGGCCATGGGGGGCGCGGGGAACAGGCTGGGCGCGGCGGGGCTGTGATCGTCGGGCATGGCGCTCAGGAACCGGATTTCGGGCGCAGTTGCAAGGGCGCGAACGTGCCCGACTGGCGCAATTCGATCTGCCCCTGTTTCGCCAGTTCCAGCGTCGCGGCAAAGGTAGAGGCGATGGCGGAGCGCTGCCGCTGCGGCGCACCGCGCCAGCCTTCGGGCAACCACATTTGCAGGCTGGTCCAGTCGCTCATGCCCGGCAGAAGTGCCGACAGGCGCGCAAGTGCGGCCTCATAGGGGTAGATGTCAGAACGGTCGAAGGCATAGGGGCGGAACTCGTCGCGGGTGCGCAGCCTTGCATAGGCGCGCATCAGATCGATCAGGCTTGCGTCAAACAGCGTCTTGCGGGTGACGGCCACCGCCTCGGGGGCACCGCGCGCGAAGAAATCGCGTCCCTTCTGGTCGCGCCCCATCAGCCGCGCAGCAGCCTCGCGCATCGCCTGCAGCCGTTCAAGCTGCCAGGCCAGATGCGCGGCAAGTTCGGCACCGGTCGGGCCGTCCTCGCTCGGATCGGGCGGCAGCAGCAGGCGCGATTTCAGGAAAGCAAGCCATGCCGCCATGACCAGATAATCGGCGGCCAGTTCGATACGCAGCGCGCGGGCGCGCTCGATGAAGCCCAAATATTGCTCGGCCAGATCCAGCACCGAGATCCGCCGCAGATCGACTTTCTGACTACGCGAGAGCGTGAGCAGCAGATCAAGCGGCCCCTCATAGCCATCCACATCGACAATCAGCGCCTCGGCTTCGCGCCGGGTCGCGACAGGATCGGGCTGGTCCCAGTCATCTGTCATCTGAAGTGCCTTCTTGCCGGGGCAAGGATAGCGCGCATGGGCTTGATCTGTCCAGCGGCAGCGCCGCTCTTACCCCCGGTCCCAGTCGCGCAGCCGCGCGACATAGCGCGCCAGCGTGTCGATCTCCAGATTGACCAGGTCGCCCAGAGCCACATCGCCCCAGGTGGTTACAGTCTTGGTATGGGGGATCAGGTTCACACCAAATTCCGCGCCTTCGACTTCGTTCACGGTCAGCGAGGTGCCGTTCAGCGCAACCGAACCTTTAGGAGCGATGAATCCCGCAAGATGGTCGGGCGCACGAAACCGCAGGCGGGTGCTTTCACCCTCTTCACGCAGGCCAACCACTTCGGCCACCCCGTCGACATGGCCGGACACGATATGCCCGCCCAACTCATCCCCCAGCTTGAGCGCGCGTTCCAGATTGACGCGCCGCCCCACGGCCCAGTCGCCCAGATTGGTCTTGGCCACGGTCTCGGCCGAGACCTGCACCTCATACCAGTCCGGTCCCAGCGCCACGACAGTCAGGCAGACCCCATCCGAAGCGATCGAGGCCCCCAGATCAATTCCCGCAGTCTCATACCCTGTTGCGATGCGCACCCGCAGATCGCCTTTCGGCTCCAACGCGCGGATGATGCCGATATCCGTAATGATGCCTGTGAACATGAAACCCCTCGCCCCTACGACTGTTGCTGCCCGGACAGGGCTACCTTGCGCGATGCGCCTTGGCAAGCGCGCCACATTGATGCCGAA
>JAFIEM010000156.1 GCA_020832555.1 Natronohydrobacter sp.
TGAAAGCGCGGCTGATGGATGTGGCGCAACTGACCGAAGGCTTCTTCGCCCCCGATGCCACCGCGACCGCAGAGCCCGACCTGTCCGACGCGGCGCAGGATCTGATCGCAGGCTGGCACAGCTACGCAGCCCTCCGCTCCAGCCGGGCCAAGGAGATCTTCAAACGCGTCCGCCCCGCGATCCTGACCCGGATGCAGGACGCCGCCGACCCCGAAGCGGCCCTCGTGCAATTCGACCGCTTTCTGGGCGGCCTGCCCGCAGGTGTGCAGCTTTTTTCACTATTCGAGGCCAATCCGCAGCTTATCGCGTTGATTGTTGACATCTGCGCAACAGCCCCGCGTCTCGCCGCCTATCTCTCGCGCAATGCCGCCGTCTTCGATGCGGTCATCGGCGGGGGATTCTTCACCGCATGGCCCGGCACCGCCGCGCTGCAAAAAGACCTCGCCGACCGTCTGGCCGCGCTCGATGATTACGAGCGCCAGCTTGACCTTGCCCGCGTCTGGGCGCGCGAATGGCATTTCCGCATCGGCGTTCACCACCTGCGCGGGTTGATCGACGCCTTCGAGGCCGGTGCCGAATACGCGGCCCTCGCCGAAGCCGTGCTTGGCGCGCTCTGGCCCGTGGTCGTCGCGGAATTCGCCCGCAAACACGGACCGCCACCGGGGCAGGGGGCCGTTGTGCTGGGCATGGGCTCGCTGGGCGCAGGCAGGCTCAACGCGGCCTCGGATCTGGACCTGCTGATCATCTATGACGCGAAAACCGAAGATCAGTCCGACGGCCCCCGCCCGCTCGATGCGCGCAGCTATTACGCACGCCTGACCAAGGCTTTCGTCAGCGCCATCTCCGCCCCCACCGCCGAAGGGCGACTCTATGAGGTGGACATGCGCCTGCGCCCCTCGGGGCGGCAGGGGCCAGTCGCCACCTCGATCACCGCGTTCGAGCAATATCAACAGACCGAAGCCTGGACCTGGGAGCATCTGGCCCTCACCCGCGCGCGCCGCGTCGCAGGCTCCATCGCGCTGGGCGAGCGGATCGAACATTTCCGTCGCGCGCTGCTCGTAGAAAAATCCACGGGCCCCACCATCGCGCAGGACGTGGCCGATATGCGCGCGCGTCTGGCCGAAGCGAAACCTGCGCATGGGCTCTGGGATGCCAAGGCCGGGCCGGGGCGGCTGATGGATCTCGAACTCATCGCCCAATTCTGCGCGCTGAAATCCGGCCACCACGCCCGCCGCGTTGAACAGCAACTGCGCGCAGGCGTGAAATCCGGCACGCTGACTGCGGAACAGGAGCGCGAATTGCTCAGCGCATATCGGCTGTGCTGGACCATGCAGGCCACCGGCCGCCTGCTCGCCGATCGCATTTCCGACATTGCCGATCTTGGCCCGGGCGGGCAGAAGTTTATCTTGACCAGCGCCGGGGCGCAGACACCTGACGCCTTGGCGCAGGCCCTTCAAACCGCCTGCGCCGGGGCCGACCAGATCATCACCACGCTGCTTGCAGCGCCAGAACCAGAGGATAAGGATGCAGCCCAGCCATGACCCCAAGGGCCTGATCCGCGAAAGCTACCGGATCGAGGGCATTTCCGATGCCGAATGCCGCTCCATCCTGATCGATTGGGCACTCAGCCTGCCCGACGGTCAGGACCAGCGCGCCGCCCTGCAAAGCCTGCTCGACCAATATGGGGTTGAGAGTGCGCATCCAATGACCGCCCTTCTGCAAGAAGGGCTGACCGCCCCCCGCCCCACCCGCAAGGGGCGTCGCCGCTGATGCAGGCCGATGTCGAACTCGACGCGATCGGGCTTCTCTGCCCGCTCCCGGTGCTCAAGGCGCGCAAGCGGCTGAAATCCATGGCGCCGGGGCAGGTGCTCTGCCTGCTGGCAACAGACCCCGCCGCCGTGGTCGATGTCCCGCATTTCTGCGCGGAATCCGGCCACACGCTCCTGCACAGCGAGGACCGCGAAACGGCGACGGCCTATTACATCCGCCACGCCTGAGCTTCATCTTGCCCCATATACTCAAGGCGGTCAGGCACACCCGGTTGACGTAAGGTGCGTGGTAACCACGCACCCTACCTCGCACGCACAGCAAGCGCCCTCTCCAGATCGCCATATCCCGTAAACCGCCGCTCATAGTCCAGCCCCAGCCGTGCCGCGCAGTCGCGCGCCTTCGCATCCAGCGCCGGATCGTCCGTCTGCGCCTGATAGATCAGCTTGGTGTAATTCCCGAACATCATCGGGATCAGCTCGGGATGGCGGTCAAACCCCATCGGCTTCCAGACAAAGGCCTCAAACTGCCGCACCAGAAAATCCGTCAGGTAAAACGCCGTGATCTCATCCTCGGCCTTCGCGGCAAAAGCCTCCACACCCTCGAAAAACGCATAACAATGCGGCCCGTCGACCATCTCGACGCCCAAGGCCGCACAGCGCGCCTGCAACAGCCCGCCCGTGCCGCAATCGGCATAGACCACGAAAATCTTGGCATATCGGTCGCGATAAGCCCGCACCGCCTTCTCCACTGCATCGGGTATCCGGTCCGGCCACAGATGCAGATTGGCAGGCAGGCACATCAGATCCATATGATCCCAGCCATTCGCGGCCTTCAGCGCCAATATCTCGCGCGCCAAAGCCCCGCAGGCCAGCAGCAGGATCGACCCGCGCCCCTCGGGCGCCAGCCCCGCCTGCGTCAGCGCCGTGTCATCTGCCTGCATCCGCCTTCTCCCGCGCCTTGGCCGCATTCCACAGTGCATCCATCTCGTCGAGCGTGCTGTCCTCGGGGCGACGGTTTTCCGCCGCCAGCGCCGCCTCGATGGCACGAAACCGCCGCGTGAACTTGGCATTGGCCGCGCGCAGCGCCGCTTCCGGGTCAATTTCCAGATGCCGCGCCAGATTGGCCATCACGAACAGCAGATCCCCGAATTCCTCTGCCTGCTCCGCCGCGCCCATCTCATCACGCGCCTCGACCAGCTCGCGCGCCTCTTCCACGATCTTGTCCAGCACCTGCGAGGTATCCGGCCAGTCAAACCCCACCCGCGCCGCGCGTTTTTGCAGCTTCACCGCCCGCATCAGCGCAGGCAGCCCCAGCGCCACATCATCCAGCACGCCCCCGCGCCCTTGCGCTGCGCGCTCGGCCGCCTTCACCCGCTCCCAATCCGCGACCTGATCTTCTGCGCTCTTGTCGCGGCTCTCCTCCCCGAACACATGCGGATGCCGCGCCAGCATCTTGTCGCTGATCGCCTGCGTCAGGCTCTCAAAACTGAAATGCCCCGCCTCTTCGGCGATCTGCGCATGATAAACCACCTGCAACAGCAGATCGCCCAATTCGCCCTCCAGCGCGGGCCAGTCGCCCTGCGCGATGGCATCTTCGACCTCATAGGCTTCCTCGATCGTATAGGGCGCAATCGAGGCGAAATCCTGTTCGATATCCCACGGACACCCCGTTTCAGGATCGCGCAAGGCGCGCATGATCGCACGCAGGCGCGTGACCGAGCCATCAGGGGCGAAAATCAGCGGGTCATGCGGCATGGACTACTCCGGTCAGGGCAGGCCAATCTGTTACAGCCCCCGCGCGCGCTGTCCAGCCCAAAGCCCCCGTCCCACGACCAGCGCGACCAGCACCATCGCCACCACTGTCGCGGCAGGCACCAGAAGCGCCTTGTCCAGATTGGCCACCAGCACCCCCACCAGCGCCCAGAGCACCGCCGCGCCATATTCCAGCACATGCGGGCGCAACCACAGCACAGCCAGCGCCAGCGCCACCGCCAGCCCCAGCGCGACCACTGCCGCGATCTCTGGCACAAACACCCCATAGCCGCCCAATGCCACGCCCAGGGACACATGCGCCGCCGCCGTCAGCCATCCGGCATAGAGCCCGACCGGGGCCTGTAAAAGCCAGCGATCCTGCACCGGCGCCCGCAACAGCGCCCAGAGCGCGCAGCCCAGCATCCAGAAGATCAGCGCCGTCGCTTCCAGCGGTGCAACTCCCGCGACCCACAACCACGCAGCCCCCGGCCCAAGGCTTAAGATCAGCGGCAGATGCACGGGCCGCCATGCCGGATCGTCGCGCCGCAGGAACACGCCTGCCAGCGCCATCACCGCAAGCCACAGGTAAATCAGCCCCCAGATGGCAAAGGCATAGCCCGCAGGCTGCACTGGCGGATCAATTTGCGGCACCGGAAAGCGCGTCGGGTCAAACCCGGTAAAAGGATCCGTCACATAGGGCGACACCAGAAAGGCCGCCGTCGCAATCAGCGTGAGAAAAGGCAAATATCGTGTCATGTCAGACCAACACCTTGATTGGGTCACTGGTTCCGATATGGCACGAAAAACGCCGCCCCCAAGGGAGCGGCGCAAAATTGTGACCAGAGGCGCAGATCAGCGCGTCTCGATCTCGATATAATCGCGGCGCGGCGCACCCGTGTAGCGCTGACGCGGACGCCCGATCTTCTGTTCAGGATCGCCGATCATCTCTTTCCACTGGCTGATCCAGCCCACCGTCCGCGACAGCGCGAAAATCGGCGTGAACATCGAGGTCGGGAAACCCATCGCTTCCAGAATGATCCCCGAATAGAAATCGACATTCGGATAGAGCTTCTTCGAGATGAAATACTCATCCTCCAGCGCAATGCGCTCCAGCTCCTTGGCGATCTTCAGCGTCTCGTTATCCTCAATGCCCAGAAGCCCCAGAACCTCATCGGCGGATTGCTTCATCACCTTCGCGCGCGGGTCGAAATTCTTGTAAACCCGGTGGCCAAAGCCCATCAGCTTGAACGGATCATCCTTGTCCTTGGCGCGCTTGATATATTCGGGAATGCGGTCGACCGTGCCGATTTCCTGCAACATCTCCAGACAGGCCTGATTCGCCCCGCCATGCGCCGGGCCCCACAGACAGGCAATCCCGGCTGCAATACAGGCAAAGGGGTTCGCCCCCGATGACCCGGCCAGACGCACGGTCGAGGTCGAGGCATTCTGCTCATGATCGGCATGCAGCATCATGATCCGGTCCATCGCGCGGCCCAGGATCGGATCGACCACATATTCCTCGGCGGGGACCGAGAAGCACATGTTCAGGAAATTCCCCGCATAATCGAGGCTGTTTTTCGGATACACGAAAGGCTGGCCAATCGAATACTTATAGGCCCAGGCCGCAATCGTCGGCATCTTCGCGATCATGCGGATCGCCGCGACCTCGCGCTGCCAAGGGTCATTGATATCGGTGCTGTCGTGGTAAAAGGCCGACATCGCGCCCACCACACCCGTCATGACCGCCATCGGGTGACTGTCGCGCCGGAAGCCCCGGAAGAAATACTGCATCTGCTCATGCAGCATCGTGTGCCGCGTCACGCGCAGTTCAAAATCTTCCAGCGCCGACGCCGAAGGCAATTCGCCGTAAAGCAGCAGATAGCAGGTTTCGAGGAAATGCGACTTCTCGGCCAGCTGTTCGATCGGATAGCCGCGATACAAGAGCTCGCCCTTGTCGCCGTCAATGAAGGTGATGGTCGAGGAACAGGACGCGGTCGAGGTAAAACCGGGGTCATAGGTAAAGACATCGGCCTGGGCATAGACCTTGCGGATATCCAGCACATCCGGCCCCACCGAGGGTTTCAGGATGGGCAGGTCAAGCACCTTGTCCCCGATTGTCAGCTTTGCCGTTCCAGCACCATCCGCCATTGCAC
>JAFIEM010000157.1 GCA_020832555.1 Natronohydrobacter sp.
AGACCGCAACGCGCACGGTTTTCCCGGTGCCATTCGGCAGCGTGACCACACCGCGCACCATCTGGTCCGCATGGCGCGGATCAACGCCCAGATTCATCGCGACTTCAACCGTTTCGTCGAATTTCGCCGAAACATTGCCCTTGATCAGCGCAATCGCGTCCTCGACCGACAGGTTTTCCTTACCGGCAAAGGCTTCGCGGGCGGCCTTGATACGTTTTCCGAGTTTCGCCATGACCTTAGCCTTTCACTTCGATGCCGCAGGATTTCGCGCTGCCTGCGATGATCTGCATTGCGCCCTCGATGGAGGTCGCATTCAGGTCTTTCATCTTGGCTTCCGCTATTTCGCGGATCTGCTTGGTGGTCACGGTGCCCTGCACCTTGCGACCCGGCTGGGGCGAACCCTGTGCCCGGTTGCGCTTGCCTTGCGGCTTGAGGCCCGCTGCGCGCTTCAGATACCAGGACGCCGGGGGCGTTTTCAGGTCCATCGTGAAGGACTTGTCCTGATAATAGGTGATCACGGTCGGAATCGGCGAGCCCGGCTCCATTTCAGCCGTGCGCGCGTTGAACTCCTTGGTGAACATCATGATATTGATGCCGCGCTGACCCAGAGCGGGGCCAACGGGTGGGGACGGGGTGGCTTTGCCCGCCGGAATTTGCAGCTTGAGCTGCCCGATTACTTTCTTGGCCATCTGGCCTCTCCTTCTTTCACCTGGCCCCTTGCACGCCTGCGCAGGGCTCCTTGCGGTTTAGTGGTGCGGTGTCACCGGGCGCGCCCGGCCACCTCCCACGGGTTCATCACGTCAGATATCTTTCGAGACCTGCGTGAATTCCAGATCGACCGGGGTGGCCCGGCCAAAAATCGACACCATCACCTTCAGGCGGTTGGCGCCTTCGTCCACTTCCTCGACCGTGCCCGAGAAGCCCTCGAACGGGCCATCCGTCACCTTGACCTGCTCGCCGATCTCGAAATGGATCAGCGTGCGCGGGGCTTCCTCACCTTCCTGCACACGGTTGAGGATCATGTTCACTTCCTCGTCGCGCATCGGCATGGGCTTGCCCTGCGTGCCCAGAAAGCCGGTCACGCGGTTGATCGAATTGATCAGATGATAGGCTTTCGCGCTCATCTCCATGCGCACCAGCACATAGCCGGGCATGAAACGGCGCTCAGAGGTCACTTTCTTGCCGCGACGGACCTCGATCACTTCCTCGGTCGGCACCAGCACTTCCTCGATCTGGTCCTCCAGACCGCCCTCGGCCACAGCAGTCCGAATGGCCTCGGCCACTTTCTTCTCGAAATTCGACAGAACGCTTACCGAATACCAGCGCTTGGCCATCTCTTCCCACTTCCTGCTCTCGTCCTGCTACGGGGCCTGCCCGCATCAGGCTGACACATCCCGCGGGATCACGCCGCAGCACAGTGTCAGAAGGTCAAAACAAACAGCGCACCGAGTCGGTGCGCTTTCAGGGGTGCATTACAGTGCAGGACGCGGGTTTTCAAGCCCTGCCGCACATGCAGGCCCGGCTTAGTTGAAGAAGCCCAGCGTCGTCACCAGACCGGTGCGGATCAGGAAATCGACAAGGAAGAAAAAGATCGCCGTGAGCGTTGCCATGATCAGCACCATGATCGTCGTCACAACCACCTCGCGCCGGTTCGGCCAGGACACTTTCGCGGTCTCGGCACGGACTTGCTGCATGAACTGGAACGGGTTGGTCTTGGCCATTATCAGACTCCTTCGGCGTGGCCTTCACATACGCAGCCCCCTTCCCGGTTTCAAGCGGGATTCCACGGGGCGGCAGGAAACCGCCCGCATCAGGGTGTCAGACAGGTCACACCCGGCATCGCGCACAGCCGCGCCCAATCCGCCGCATATTGCGCGCACGACGCGGCACGCAGATCCGCCGCGACAGCCTCGGGCGCGGGCCATTGCGCCGATTTCGGGAAACGCCGCATCGCCCGGCGCACGGCCTGCTTCGGCTCCAGCCCAGGGTTGCGCGCCATGATCCCCGGCACCTCTTCCATGGCGCGCGCGGATGGCCCGACCAGACTGGCCCGCCCCGCCAGCGCCTCTGGCCAGTCCAGCGCCGCGGCCTCCACGCCCGTCAGCGCCGGAAACAGACGCCCCGCAAGCGCGCCATACTCCTCCTGTCGCCAGACCAGAACCTGCGCCACATCGCGCAAGCCCGCCAACCGCCCCACCAGTTCCGACCAGCGCAGCGCCGCGATATCCACATCGGCGCAATATTCCGCAAAACTCATCGGACGCCCGGCCAGATACTGATGCCCCCAGCCCGAGACCAGATGCGCCACCGGTTCACGCAGCGCCAGGCACAGCACCGCGTCCCGCACCCCCAGCCCCTCCAGCAACCGCGCCACCCGCGCCTCGGCCTGCGGATAATAGACCCCGCCCGCCGCCAGCAAGGGCGGCCTTGGCCCGCCCCCATGAATATTCTCATCCGACAAGAGCACCCGGCACCCCTCGGCCCGCGCCGCATCGACCGCCCCGCGCAAAGGGGACAGATCACGCTGATAGACCGACGCAACAGCCCGCGCGCGCGGCAATTTCAGATCGCCGCGCAACAGGTCCGGCCCGAAATAGGCACACCCCGCCGCCCGCAGCCGGTCCCGATTGGCCAGCAGCACGGATTGCAGATGTGTGGAAGCAGTCTTGTGCGCACCGATATGCAGCAACACCGGTGCCGGACTGGCAGGGGCAGGGGGACTCGAACCCACGACCCTCGGTTTTGGAGACCGATGCTCTACCAACTGAGCTATACCCCTAAGTCCGTGCGCATGGGTTAAGTCAGGCGCTGGCCAAGATCAAGAGGGAAATCACCCCTACCCCGATTCCTGCGCCGCGCGCTCCAGTGCCGCCAGATCGCCACCACAGATCGCGGCCTCATGCGCGATGATCTGCGCGATGGGCCAGTCCCACCAGCGCAGATCCAGCAGACGCGCCACTACCTCGGGCGCAAAGCGCGCGCGCAGCACGCGCCCCGGATTGCCCGTCACCACCTGATAAGGCGCGACCACGCCCCCCACCACGGCCCCCGCCCCGATGATCACCCCGTCCCCGATCTGCGCACCGGGCAGAAGACGCGCCCCCTGCCCGATCCAGACATCATTGCCGATCACCATATCCCGCCCCGGACCGGGCATAGAGGGGGCACCCTCGAAATCCCGGTGAAAGATCGCAAAAGGATAGCTGGAAAACCCGTCATAGCGATGATTGGCCCCGGCGGTGATGAACCGCACCGAATCCGCGATCTGGCAGAATTTCCCCAGAATCAGCCGATCCTCAGAGAAGTCATAAAGATAGGGTGCCAGCTCATGCGCCCAATCCTCGGGCGGGTTTTCCGAACTCGCATAGCTATACTCCCCGATCACCCAGCGCGGATGGTCGATCACCGCGCGCAGAAACACCGTGTCGCGATGCAGGCTGCCATCGGGCAGCGTGATGGGAAAGCGCGTCTCGGGCGCGGGAAATTGCGGCATGCTCAGCCTCTTGGTCTCATGCGGATTTCTTCACGAATTGCGTCAGGATCACGAGACGCTGACCATTCACGCGCCCCTCGATCTGGCCCGCATTCTCCGGCACAAGGGAAATACCGCGCACCGCCGTCCCGCGCTTGGCGGTAAACCCGGCCCCCTTGACCGGCAGATCCTTGATCAGCACCACCGTATCGCCCTGCGCCAGCACGGCCCCATTGCTGTCGCGATGGGTTTCCCCCGTATCATCGCCCGCAATCGGATGCGCCTTGGCTTCGGCAAGAAGATCCGGTGCCAGCCAGACCGTTCCCAACAGCTCCGCCGCCCACGCCTCCGAGCGCAGCGCATGGGTCAGTCGCCAGGCGGTGATCTGGACCTCTGGCACCTCGCTCCAGATCGCCGATTGCAGGCAGGACCAATGCGGCGCAGGCGCAATCGCGCCCGCAATCCCCGCCGCGCAGGTCGCGCAGAGATCCAGCGCCGTGTCCCGCGGTGCAATCGCAACCGCGCGCAACGGGCCTTCGGCCCGACAGATTGCGCATGACGTCATTGCATCGGTCCTTTCCGGCTGACTGATCTCGGCTTACGCCTGCCGTTGCCCCTGCGCAACAGGTTCTGAAAGCCCGTTGCAAAATGCAAAAGGCAGCCAGAGTTCCCGTCCGGCGCAGCCGGACAGCGCCCGCGAATGGCATCGGGTCGGGCGGGTGGGCCATGAGCGGGCGCTTCTGACCGCGCGAAAGGGCGCAGCGCGGCGGGGGAAGTGGTCCCGCCACGCAGCGCTCTGCACCACCGTCACGCCGCCCCGGCCTTCCGGTTTCTGACGCATTCAGGCGTCATCCAGCAGAAAGCCCCCGGATTGCCGCGCCCAAAGCCGCGCATAAAGCCCGCCCTGTTCCAGCAAGTCCTCATGCCGCCCCTGCTCGATGATCCGGCCCTCATCCATGATCACCAGCCGGTCCATCGCCGCAATGGTGGACAGCCGGTGCGCAATCGCGATCACGGTCTTGCCTTCCATGAGCTTCGTCAACTGGTTCTGGATCGCGGCTTCCACTTCCGAATCAAGCGCCGATGTCGCCTCGTCCAGAATCAGGATCGGCGCATCCTTTAGTGCGACACGCGCAATCGCGATCCGCTGGCGCTGCCCGCCCGACAGTTTCACACCGCGTTCGCCCACATGCGCCTCAAGCCCGCGACGCCCCTTTGCATCCGACAGATCACCGATGAAATCGCGCGCTTCGGCCATATCGGCGGCCGCCCAGATCTCGGCCTCGCTGGCATCGGGCCGACCATAAGCGATATTGTCGCGCACCGAGCGGTGCAAGAGCGCGGTATCCTGCGTGACCATACCAATGGCCGCGCGCAGACTGTCCTGCGTGACCGTCGAGATATCCTGCCCATCGATCAGGATACGCCCTTCCTTGACGTCATAGAAACGCAGCAGAAGATTGACGAGCGTGGACTTGCCCGCCCCGGACCTTCCCACCAGTCCGATCTTCTCGCCCGGCGCGATATCCAGGTTCAGCCCGTCCAGCACGGCAGGCTTTTTCGTGGCCAGCCCCTCATAGCGGAAGGTCACATTGTCAAACCGCACCGCGCCCTTGCGCGCGTCCAGCGGCTTCGCCCCCGGCGCGTCCACAATATCCTGCGGCAGCGAGAGCGAAGACACCCCATCCCGCACGGTTCCGATATTCTCGAAAAGGGCCGCGAATTCCCACATGATCCAATGCGACATATTCCCCAACCGGAGCGCCAGCGGAATTGCCACGGCCAGCGCGCCCAGTTCGACCCGACCATTCAGCCACAGCCACAGGCCCATGCCCGTCACCGCAGCGGTCAGAAGCGCATTGATGACATTGACGCCCACATCCTGCAACGCCACCAGCCGCATCTGGCGGTAGACGGTCTGCAAGAACCCGTCCAACCCCTCGCGCGCATAGGATTCTTCACGCGCTGCATGGCTGAACAGCTTCACCGTCGCGATATTGGTGTAGCTGTCGACGATCCGGCCCGTCATCATCGCGCGCGCATCGGCTTGCTGCTCAGAGACCCGTCCCAGACGCGGGACAATCAGCCAGAGCAGCGCACCGTAAGCGATGGACCACAGCAGGAAGGGCAGCGACAGCCACAGATCCTGCGTCGCGGCCAGCCAGAGCGTGCCAAGGAAATAGGCACTGATATAGA
>JAFIEM010000158.1 GCA_020832555.1 Natronohydrobacter sp.
CCGCCACCAGTTCCGCCTGATCAATCGCGTTCTGCACCGATTCCAGCCGCAACCGCCCCCCGCGCCACGGGAAAGACGCACAATCCCCCGCGGCCCAGATATGCGGATCGGACGTGCGCCCCTGCGCATCGGTCCTGATCCCATTCTCAAGGACAAGCCCCGCCGCTTCCGCCAGCGCCGTATCAGGCACGATCCCGATGCCTGCGATCACGAAATCCGCCTCCAGCCGCCTGCCATCACTCAAGCTCACCCCTTCGACGCGGGTCGCGCCTTCGATCCTCTCCAGCCCGGTCGATTCAAGTATCTTCACCCCATGCGACTGGTGCAGCGCGCGGATCGCATCCGAGGTCTCTCGCGCGGCCACGCGTTGCAGGATGCGCGGGGCCATTTCCAGCACTGTGACCTCCAGACCCTTTTTCGCCGCAACTGCCGCCGCTTCCAGCCCGATATAGCCGCCGCCCACGATCACCACGCGCCGCCCGGCCTGAAATTCGGGGGCCATCGCATCGATATCGCCCAGACCCCGCACCGCATGCACCCCCGCCAGATCGCCCCCGATCAGCGCAGGCAACTGGCGCGGCAGTGATCCCGTGGTCAGCGCAAGCGCGTCATAGGACAGCACTTCGCCCCCCAGCGTCACGCTGCGCGCGCCCACGTCAATCGCGGTGACAGGCTGGCCAAGGCGCAGATCAATCCCCTGATCGGCATAGAAACTCTCTGGCCGCAGAAACAACCGCTCCAGCGCCATATCGCCCAACAGATAGGCTTTGGACAGCGGCGGGCGCTGATAGGGCGGCACCGCTTCCGCGCCGATCAACGTGATCTCGCCCGCAAAGCCAAGCGCGCGCAGCTTCGCCACCAGCGACGCCCCGGCCTGCCCGGCCCCGATCACGACAATTCTGTTCATCTGCCCGCTTCCCCTCTGGCTTCGCGCTGTCGCGAAGCTATGTTGAACGCACAACTAAACCTAACCACGCGAGGAGCCAAGCATGACAATCACGACCGGGGACAGATTGCCGGAGGCCACATTTTCACGCATCGGCGAAAGCGGGCCGGAACAGGTGGAACTCTCCAGCCTGACCAAGGGCCGCAAGGTGGTCATTTTCGCGGTGCCGGGGGCCTTTACCCCCACCTGCCATTCCGCGCATGTGCCAAGCTTCATCCGCACGAAAGATGACTTCGCCGCCAAGGGCGTCGATGAAATCATCTGCCTGTCGGTCAATGACCCCTTCGTGCTGAAAGCCTGGGGCGCGGATACCGGCGCAACGGATGCCGGGATCACCATGCTGGCCGATGGCACCGGCGCTTTCACCAAGGAGATCGGCATGGATTTCGACGCGCCGCCTGTCGGGCTGATGGGCCGCTCCAAGCGCTATGCGATGCTGGTCGAGGATGGCACGGTCACGATCCTGCAAGCCGAGGAAAGCCCCGGCGTCTGCGAAGTCTCGGGCGGCGAGGCGCTGCTGGCGTCGATGTGATGGATGGCTGCGCGCTGACGGTGACGCTGGCGGATACCCTGGCAGAGGTGGACCCCTCTGACTGGGACGCCTGCGCCAATCCGGGCGGCGCGCAGCCTGCGCTTGATCCCTTCACGACATACAGGTTCCTGCGCGCGCTGGAAGTCTCGCGCTCGGTGGGCACCGGCACCGGGTGGGAGCCGCGCTATCTGCTGGTGCATCAGGGCGAGGTGCTGGTCGCCTGCGCGCCGATGTATGTGAAATCGCATTCACAGGGCGAATATATCTTCGACCATGCGTTTGCCCAGGCCTATGCGCGGGCAGGCGGGCGCTATTACCCCAAACTTCAAGTGGCCGCGCCCTTCACGCCTGCGACGGGGCGGCGGTTTCTGTGCCGCGCGGGGTTTGAGGATGCAGGCATGGCCGCCATCCTGCAAGGCATGGCGCAGATCGCGCGGGATAACCGGCTTTCCTCGGCCCATGTCACATTCTGCACGAAGGACGAGGCGACACGCGCCGCCCCTCAGGGCTGGCTGCACCGCATCACCGAACAATTCCACTGGGAAAATCCGGGCTATCAGACCTTTGACGATTTTCTGGCCGCGCTCTCCTCGCGCAAGCGCAAGACCATCCGCAAGGAACGCGCGACCGCGCAGGGCTTTGGCGGCACGATCCACACCCTGACCGGCGACGACCTGCGCCCCGTGCATTGGGATGCCTTCTGGCAGTTCTATCAGGACACCGGCGCACGCAAATGGGGCACGCCCTATCTGACGCGGCTCTTTTTTGACGAAGTGCAGGCGCATATGCGCGAGGATGCGCTGCTGGTGCTGGCGATCCGCGACGGGCAGCCGGTCGCGGGTGCGCTGAATTTCATCGGGCGCGAGACACTCTTCGGGCGCTATTGGGGCTGCACAGAGGATCACCCCTGCCTGCATTTCGAACTGTGCTATTATCAGGCGATGGATTTCGCCATCGCATGCGGGCTGCCACGGGTCGAGGCCGGCGCACAGGGCACACATAAACTGGCGCGCGGCTATCTGCCCTCGGAAGTGCACTCATTGCATTACTTCCCCGAGAGCGGATTTCACAGCGCTGTCGCGCGCTACATTGACGAGGAACGCCGCGCGATTGCGCATGAGATGGATGTGCTGTCGGACTATGCGCCGTTCCGCAAATCAGACGGAGGACAGAATGGCTGAGAAACTGAAGGATCACGCGACACTGGAGCCGCTTCTTGCGACGGGCTGGGCATTGGTCGAGGGGCGCGATGCGATTACGAAGGAATTCACCTTCAAGGATTTCAACGCGGCCTTCGGCTGGATGACGCGTGTCGCGCTGCTGGCCGAGAAACTGGACCACCACCCGGAATGGTTCAATGTCTACAAGACCGTGAAGGTGACGCTGAGCACCCATGACGCGGGCGGTCTGACGAAGCTGGATGTGAAACTCGCCCGCAAGATGGACGCGCTCGCAGATTAGCGCGGCTCCCGATCAGCCTGCACCACAGCCCGCTTTCACACCGCCCTGACTTCATCTTGCCCAAAATACTCTCACTGAGTGGCCACGGGCCGCAAGACCCGTCCCCCGTAAACATCGCGCGGGGGGGCACATCTGGCGCGCTTTTCCACTGGCCCGCCCGCGCGAAACCCCGTATCGCCACGCTATGAGCCAACCCATTTTCCTCGCCTGCCTGCCCGGTCTTGAACAGACCCTGACCCAAGAGGCCCGCGCGTTGGGCTTTCCTGACCCAACGCCTGTTCCCGGCGGGGTCGAAACCACAGGCACATGGCCCGATATCTGGCGCGCGAACCTGATGCTGCGCACAGCCAGCCGCGTTCTCGTCCGCATCGGCAGTTTCCGCGCGATGCATCTCGCGCAACTTGACAAGCGCGCGCGCAAATTCCCCTGGGGCGAGACCCTGCGCGCCGATATCCCCATCCGCCTCGATGTCACCTGCACCCGTTCGCGCATCTACCACCAGAAAGCCGCCGCCGAGCGCATCACCCGCGCGATCACGGAAACGCTGGGCACGCCTGTAGCGCCAGACGCCCCCCTGCGCCTGATGGCGCGGATCGAGGATGATCTGGTGACCTTCTCGCTCGACAGCTCGGGCGAAGGGCTGCACAAGCGCGGGCATAAACTGGCGACCGGCAAGGCCCCCTTGCGCGAAACCATGGCAGCGGCCTTCCTGATGCAGATGGGTTTTGATGGCAGCCAGCCGGTGATTGACCCTATGTGCGGATCAGGCACTTTCGTCATCGAGGCGGCAGAAATCGCCATGCAGCTTGCCCCCGGCCGCGCGCGTGATTTCGGCTTCGAGCAACTGGCGAGTTTCGATGCGAAGGCATGGGCGAAGATGCGCGCCCGGACCCCGCGCCCTGTCCCGCAACAGTTCTTCGGCTATGACCGCGACCAGGGGGCGGTGAAAAACGCAACCGACAACGCCACCCGTGCAGGTGTGTCGCAGACGACCGCTTTCGCCTGCCAGCCGCTCAGCGCACTCACCCGACCCGACACAAAACCCGGCCTGATCCTCGTGAACCCGCCTTACGGCGCGCGGATCGGCAATCCGAAACTGCTCTACGGGCTGTACGCCAGTCTCGGGACCGTCCTCAAAGAACGCTTCAGCGGTTGGCGCGTCGGGCTTGTCACCTCCGAGAAGAAACTCGCACAGGTGACGGGCCTGCCCTTCACATCCGGGCCGATCCTGCCGCATGGCGGGCTGAAAGTGCAGTTCTACCAGACCCCGCCTCTGTGAGCGGGCAAAGGTAGGGTGCGTGCTACAGCACGCACCTTACTCGCGGGGTGCATCAGGATCGGGCTGGCCGATCCCCTTGAACAGCCGCTTCAACGGCAAGGCCCAGACGATCCCCAGCGCCACATAGATCACCAGTTCCAGCAGAAAGGGCGGGCGGTCGAACAACTCGATCACATTGACCGTCACCACGATATAAAGCGGCAGCGCCACCACAAGCGCCACCAGCGCCCAGCGTTTTCGAGCTTTGTAAGACAGGGCCATCAGTCTGCAAACGGGTCCGTTACAAGGATTGTGTCATCGCGTTCGGGTGAGGTGGAAAGTAGGGCTACCGGGCAGTCAATCAACTCTTCCACGCGCCGCACATATTTGATTGCATTTGCAGGCAAGTCCGCCCATGAGCGCGCCCCTTCGGTCGATTCCGACCAGCCCGGCAATTCCTCATAGATCGGCTTGCAGCGGGCCTGTTGGTCAGCGGCGGTCGGCAGATAATCCAGCCGCTGCCCGTCCAGATCATAGCCCACACAGACCTTCAGCACCTCGAACCCGTCCAGCACATCCAGCTTGGTCAGCGCGATCCCCGTCACGCCCGACGTGGCGCAGGTCTGGCGCAACAAACACGCATCAAACCAGCCACACCGGCGCTTGCGCCCGGTCGTGGTGCCGAACTCATGCCCGCGCGTGCCCAGCCGCTCGCCATCGGCATCATGCAATTCCGTCGGAAACGGCCCTTCGCCCACGCGCGTCGTATAGGCTTTCACGATCCCCAGCACAAAATCCACCGCACCCGGACCAACGCCCACCCCGGTCGCCGCCTGCCCCGCAATCACATTCGACGAGGTGACATAAGGATAGGTTCCGAAATCCACATCCAGAAGCGCCCCCTGCGCGCCCTCGAACAGGATACGCTTTCCGGCCTTGCGCTTGTCATTCAGCACTTTCCACACGGGGGCTGCGTATTTCAGCAATTCCGGCGCGATCTCGCGCAGGCTGGCCAGCAGCGCCGCGCGGTCGATCGGCTCCATCCCCAGCCCCGCGCGCAGCGCATTGTGATGCACCAAGGCGCGGTCCACACGGGTTTGCAAGGTTGCATCATCGGCCAGATCGGCCACGCGGATCACGCGGCGGCCCACCTTGTCCTCATAGGCCGGGCCGATGCCGCGCCCGGTGGTGCCGATCTTGGCCACGGAATTCTGCGCCTCGCGCGCGCGGTCCAATTCGCCATGAAAGGGCAGGATCAGCGGCGTGTTTTCGGCAATCATCAGCGTCTCGGGGCTGATCTCGACGCCCTGCGCGCGGATCGTCTCGATCTCTTTCAGCAAATGCCAGGGGTCCAGCACCA
>JAFIEM010000159.1 GCA_020832555.1 Natronohydrobacter sp.
GCAGGGCGAGCATGATCTTCTGGTGCAGGAAAAGGCCGATCTGGAAGCCGCCATCGCCAAGCTGCGCGGGGGCATTACTACGCTCAACCGCGAGGGGCGCGAGCGGTTGCTGGCGGCTTTCGACAAGGTAAATGCGAATTTCACCACGCTTTTCACGCATCTTTTCGCGGGGGGAGAGGCGCGGCTGGTGCTGGTGGAAAGCGACGATCCGCTGGAAGCCGGGCTTGAGATCATGTGCCAGCCACCGGGCAAGAAACTCTCGACCCTTTCGCTTCTGTCCGGGGGCGAGCAGACTCTGACGGCACTTGCGCTGATCTTCGGGGTGTTTCTGGCCAATCCCGCGCCGATCTGCGTGCTCGATGAGGTGGATGCGCCGCTGGATGATGCCAATGTGGCGCGGTTCTGCGATCTGCTGGACGAAATGACGCGCCGGGCCGAGACGCGCTATCTGATCATCACGCATAACGCGCTGACCATGGCGCGCATGGACCGGCTGTTCGGTGTGACCATGGCCGAGCGCGGTGTCAGCCAGTTGGTCAGTGTCGATCTGAAAGCGGCTGAAACGCTGGTGGCATAAGACACGCCCCTGCGGTGTCCTGCAGGGGCGGCGGAGCTGATCTGGTCAGATCAGCAAACAGGGCTGCAGGCTCAATAGGGCGAGCGGCACTGATAGACCTTGCCGCTATACGCCGTCCAGGTGTTCGAGTGGCGATTGTAGGACCGATACTTTGCCGCGCACCAGTTGTAATGCGCCTGCGAGTAGCCATGATGCACGCGCGGCGCATGATGGCGGCGCGGCGCATGATAGTGGCGCTGGTAGTGATGGCGATGGCGTTGATACTGGCGCTGATGATGGCGCTGATGCCGATGATAGTTCGCCTCGTGCAGATCGGCGATGGTGGCAGGCCCCGGTAGGACCGGCAATTGCTGAGCGGTGCGCGGTGCCGCATCTGCGGCACTGGCAATGACAAAACAGGCAAGCCCGAAGGCCAGAACAGACTTGAACATTGATTTCTTCCCCCTAAGGATTTTCCTTCTCTACACCAGACCAGAAGCGCTGGATGTCGCAGCGGAATTGCTGCGCCTCGTGATGAAATACCAACGGACGTTATGAAGCTGTTATCGGCCGTCTAACGCAGCGCTGCCGACCGGATCAGCCTGTTTTCCGAGGCTGGACAAGATCGACTGCAAGGCAGTAATCTACACGCCTTGCTGATACGGAATCTGCCAATGCCTTCGCCGCATGCGCCTGCACAGGCGCACCTGTTTACCCCGGTCCTGATCGGGGGCTGTATCATCATCATGATCAGCTTCGCGATCCGCGCCAGTTTCGGGGTGTTCCAGATTCCGATTGCCGAAGAATTCGGCTGGCTGCGGGCGGAGTTCTCGCTGGCGATCGCGATTCAGAATCTGGCATGGGGGATTGGACAGCCGATTTTCGGTGCGATTGCAGAACGGTTCGGGGACCGCAAGGCAATCATTCTGGGCGCGCTGGTCTATGCGGCGGGGCTGGTGCTGTCCTCCTTTGCGGTCACACCCGGCGCGCATCAGGTTTTGGAAATTCTGGTGGGCTTCGGCGTGGCAGGCACCGGATTTGGGGTGATCCTCGCCGTGGTCGGGCGGGCTGCGTCGGATGAAAACCGCTCGCTGGCGCTGGGGATCGCGACGGCTGCGGGGAGTGCCGGGCAGGTGTTTGGCGCCCCTGTGGCGGAAATTCTGCTGAGCTTCTATTCGTGGCAGGTGGTGTTTGTCATTTTCGCCTGCGCAATCCTGCTGACGCTGCTTGCCCTGCCGATGATGCGCAGCCCTGCCCCTGCCAGCCGGGGCGAGTTGGAGCAGAGCATGGGTCAGGCGCTGACGCAGGCGTTTCGCGACCCGAGTTTCACGCTGATTTTCCTCGGTTTCTTTTCCTGCGGCTATCAGCTTGCCTTTGTCACAGCGCATTTTCCGGCGATGGTGACGGAAATGTGTGGCCCGATTGCGCCGGACGGGATGCTGGCGGGTTTCGGGATCACGACCACATCGGCGCTGGGGGCGGTCGCGATTTCACTGATCGGGCTGGCCAATATTGGAGGTACGATTGCCGCCGCCTGGCTGGGGAAACGGTATTCGAAGAAATACCTGCTGGCCTCGATCTACATGGCGCGGACGGTCGTGGCGGCAGCGTTCATCCTGTCGCCGATCACACCGGGGTCGGTGCTCTTGTTCTCGCTGCTGATGGGGGCGCTTTGGCTGGCCACTGTGCCGCTGACATCGGGGTTGATCGCGCATATCTACGGGCTGCGCTATATGGGCACGCTATATGGGATCGTGTTCTTCAGCCACCAGTTGGGCAGTTTTCTGGGGGTCTGGCTGGGCGGCAAGCTGTACGACCTGCACGGCGACTATACGCTGGTCTGGTGGGTGGGCGTCGCGGTCGGGCTGTTTTCGGCGATTGTGCACCTGCCGGTGCGGGAACGGGCGCTGAACTTGCGGATTGCCTGAGCGCTACAGTTGTATTTGAGTATTTTTGACAAGATGAAGTCAGAAGCGGGCCGCGTAGTTGCCCGCCCAATGCCCGGTCGCAAGGCATGCGGTCAGAAGATAGCCGCCTGTGGGCGCTTCCCAATCGAGCATTTCGCCAGCCGCGAAGGTGCCAGGCCAGTCGCGCAGCATCAGCTGGTCAGTGAGGGCTGCGCGGGGGATGCCGCCTGCGGTCGAGATGGCTTCGTCCATCGGGCGGGGGCCGAACAGGGGCAGGGTCAGGGCCTTGAGTTGGGCAGGATCAGCGGCGATGTCGCGCGCCAATTCCAGAGCAAGGGAGAGGCGCGCGCCTTCGAGTTTCAGGGCTCGGCGCAGGCGGTTGGTGAGGGAGTATCTGGCAGGCTGGCGTGACAGGCGGTCAGCGATCTGGGTCGTGGTCAGATCGGGGAAAAGGTCGATGCGAAGTTCGGCCCCTTCACGCAAGGCACGGGAAAGTGGGTAGATCGCTCCGCCCTCAACACCCTTTGCAGAAATCACGAATTCGGCGCGGATGGACTGGTTGCCTGCGATGAGCCGCACGCCCTTGATGGGCTTGCCGAAATGCGCCACCATATGCGGGGACCATGCGACATGAAAGCCCATATTGGCGGGCTGGAACGGGGCGAGCGCGATGCCGCGCGCGGCGAAGTGGTCCGTCCAGGCCCCGTCCGATCCGAGCCGCGACCAGCTTGCCCCCCCGAGCGCGAGGACCGTGACCTGCGGGGCAAGGCTGCGGATGCCATTGGGCGTGACGAAATCAAACGCGCCCCCCCGCCAACGCCAACCGCGCCGTAGCTGAACACCAAGCAGGTCCAGTCGCGCCAGCCAGGCCCGCAGAAGCGGCGAGGCTTTCATCGCTTGGGGGAAGACGCGACCCGACGACCCGGTGAACAACTCTTGCCCGAGCGCTTCGGCCCAGGCGCGGATCTGGTCGGGACCAAAGGCGTGCAGCATGGGGGCAAGCCAGTCCGCAGCTTCGGCGTATTGCGCGATCTGGCTGTCGAGCGGGGCGGCGTTCATCAGGTTCAGCCCGGATTTTCCGGCCATCAGGAATTTGCGGGCGGGCGAGGGTTTGGCCTCGCAGATGACGACCTGCCGCCCCGCCTGAGCCATGCAGTCTGCCGCCATCAGCCCGGCAGGACCGGCGCCTATGACGAGGGCATCTATGGGTTCAGGCAAGGTCATGGCGGGCTTTAACGGAGTTTTGAGGAATGAGTCTTATTGTGAAATGGCGCATGAGGCCACATAGTTGAGAGGAGCAGATAGAGACAAAGACCGCAAATGTCAGACCTGATCGTAAGTTCCTATAACATTCACAAGGCGGTTGGCACCGATATGCGCCGCGATCCGGTGCGTACGGTGAGGGTGATCCGGGAAATCGGGGCCGATATCGTCGCATTGCAGGAAGTGGACCGGCGTTTCGGGGACCGCAAGGGCGTGCTGGACCCGGAGTTGTTGCGGCAGGAGACCGGCCTGATGCCGGTTACACTGACCGACCGTCTGGGTGCGCGCGCGCATGGGTGGCATGGAAACCTGCTGCTGCTGCGCGGCGCAGAGGTCGAGCAGGCACGCGCCGTAACCCTGCCGGGGCTGGAGCCGCGTGGCGCCATTGTGGCGGATATCCGGTTGAATGGGCAGCCCTTGCGGGTGATCGCGGCGCATCTGGGGCTGCTGCACCAGTCGCGATTGTTGCAGGCGCAATTCCTGTCGAAAGAGATCGAAGGCGGGGATGGCCGCCCGACTTTGGTGATGGGGGATTTCAACGAATGGCGGCTGGGGGCCGGCTGTTCGCTGATGCCCTTGCGGCGGGGTTTGCGGGCGGTGAAGCGGTCAGCGGATACGATCGCAAGCTTCCCGGCGCAGATGCCCATGCTGCCGCTGGACCGGATCATCGGCTGCAAGCGCGCCGAGGTCGTGGATTTACGCGCGCATGACAGTGCGCTTGCGCGCAAGGCGTCGGATCACTTGCCGATCCGCGCGGCGCTGAAACTGTCTATGGCACAAAGTGCGGCGCTTTGAGAGCGGGCATGTGATGTCCAGCGCTGCGGCTGGCAAGTGACGCGCAGGGGCGAACAGGAAGCAGCCACTTTTTCGGGCTGGACCTGGCACTGGAGACCGGCTCCGGGGATATACGCTTGTGATTGGAAGATGAGAGCACGGTTTGGGGTGTGAACTTGCGATGCCTGGTGAAGGGGCTGATGTGAACGCTGCGGGATTTTCTGTGGTGAACCGTTTGGCTGGGCTCCGGTGCGCTCTCGGCGCAGATGTCAATTCTGCTGCGTCCGGTTCCTCGACTGCAAACGCGAGGTGCTGTGGTGCTGCCTGTGTCATCGTGCTGGAAGATCGGCGCGCCTGAGGAGATATAGGCGGATCTGCGCGCGTTCCGGTCGCTCGAGCGGGCGCCGGGGCAAAGAAAGGTCCAGGCAGCCGCACAATGGTCAGGATCGCCGCGCGCGGCACAGAGATCCCCTTGTGCGCCTTGCCGGGGATCATGCCTTCCATCAAGATCGCGCGCCTGCGAGTGCCACGGCGCGGGGCGCTGGTGTCTGTTCGCCGAAGGCGTTTGTTTGAGTGTGGTCCTCACAGGTGACAAGCGGCATGTGAGACACCATTTCTTGGGGCTTGAAGCGGATTGCCATAATCTTGGTCGTTGGGTTGACTTTGCCGAGCGCGGCAAGTGTGACCTGATATCTTCGGAAATCGGACGATTGCAGGTCGCCCATGCCGCCGCTTTGCGTTGGCATTGCATCAACCCGCGAAGATGCCAAAGCCTTCAAGACCTGCGCGCAGCAAGTGTCGGATTGCCGGACAAGATCAGCGACATACACTGCATGCTTGTCACGGCAGCGCGACCACGAAATGGAGCAGCGCGCGCAAGTTATCGACCGCTTCATGTGCTGCGGTTATCGCTTTGGCCTGACAGACGGCGCGGGCAGTTCCTTAGGTGTTTGATCCCATGGTTTGATGGTGCGATCCTTTCTCAGGAATGGAAG
>JAFIEM010000025.1 GCA_020832555.1 Natronohydrobacter sp.
CGAGCATGCTGCCATGCCGGTTCTGCATCTGCCACGACCCGGCCGCGCCCTGAGAAATCACCTCGACCACCGCGCGCCCATCCATGCCCGCGCGCTCGCCGAAATGCAAAGCCTCTGCCAGACCCTGCAACAGACCCGCAATGCAGATCTGGTTCATCATCTTGGCGATCTGGCCTGCGCCGCTCTCGCCCATAAGCTTGCAAACCCGCGCATAGGCATCCAGCACCGGGGCCGCGCGGTCGAAATCCGCCTCTGCGCCGCCACACATGATCGACAGAACCCCGTTTTCGGCCCCCGCCTGACCGCCCGAGACCGGCGCATCCACAAAGCCCACGCCCTGCTTGGCCGCCAGATCGTGCAATTCGCGCGTCACCTGCGCGGATACCGTGGTATGATCGACAAACAGCGTGCCCTCGGCCATGGCCGCGAATGCACCGTCCTTGCCCAGACAGACCGCGCGCAGGTCATCGTCATTGCCCACACAGGCCATCACCATTTCGGCCCCCTCGGCTGCCTCGCGCGGTGTCACCCCGAAAGCACCGCCATTGGCCGCGACCCACGCTTCCGCCTTGGCTGTGGTGCGATTGTAGACAGTCACCTCATGGCCCGCGCGCGCCAGATGCGCCGCCATCGGCCCGCCCATCACCCCCAGACCCAGAAACGCAACTCTCGCCATTCCATCCCCCTCTCGAATTCTTGTGATTGCGCTTTGGGCGCTCACGCAATACCTATCAGGGCCACTCCGACCGTCAACTCAAAGACAGCAGCCCCGCATATGTTCACCACCTTTCGCTGGCTTCTGAGGATCTTCGCCGGGCTTGCCCTGCTCGGCGCTCTGGTCGCGACCGGCCTCTATTTCTTCCTCTCGCGATCACTTCCCGACTATAGCGAGACCTTCCGGCTCAATGGCCTCGCGGGCGAGGTCGAAATCGTGCGCAACACGCATAATGTGCCGCATATTTTCGGGCAAAGCGACCCGGATGTGTTCTTCGGGCTGGGCTTTGCCCATGCGCAGGACCGGCTGTGGCAGATGCAGATGCTGCGCCGCACCGCGCAGGGGCGGCTGTCGGAGATGTTCGGCAGGCGGACCTTGCGCGTGGATGAACTCATGCGCAGGCTCGACATCTATGGCCTCGCCCGCACCTCTTTCGCGGCGCAAGACCCCGAGACACAGGCCGCGCTCGAAGCCTATGCCGAGGGCGTGAATGCCTGGCTGCGCATCACCAATGAGCGCGCGCGCGGACGCGGAGCGCCGGAATTTTTCGTGTTCACAGCCGAAATGCCGCTCTGGCAGCCTGCAGATTCGCTGGCGATCCTGAAACTGATGGCGGTGCAACTGAACAGCCAGATTGCCCGCGAAGTCCAGCGCGCCCGCGTCTCGATGCTGGTCGCGCCCGAACGCCTGCGCGACCTGATGCCCGATGCGCCCGGTTCCGGCATGGCGGCTCTGCCTGATTTCAGCAGCCTCTTTCCGGATGTTGCGCCCAGCACGCAGATCACATTGGCGCATGACCCGCTCAGCCCGATCCGACCGGCCACGCTGGCCGGGGCGTCGAACAGTTTTGCGGCCACGCCTGCGCGCGCGGCCAGTGATGGCGCGATCCTCGCGAATGACCCGCATCTGGAACTGACCGCCCCTTCGGCAATGTATCTGGCACGGCTGGATCTCGCGACCGGCGGTGTGATCGGGGCCACCATCCCCGGCCTGCCCGTGATCCTGTCGGGCCGCTCCGAAGCATTGGGCTGGGGGATCACCTCCAGCTACATGGATGACAGCGATGTATTTCTGGAAGAACTGAACCCGGAAAACCCGTCCCAATACCGCACCCCCGACGGTTGGGCTGAATTCGAGACCCGTGGCTCGATCATCCGCATCAAGGATGAAGACCCGGTGACGCTGACACTGCGCTGGTCCGAAAATGGCCCGGTGCTGTCCGGCGCGCTCTATGATCTGGGCACGATCACCCCGCCGGGCCATGTCGCGACCATCGGCTGGACCGCGCTCACACCCGATGACACCACCATGACCGCCGCCATGCGCCTGATGCGCGCGCAGGATATTGACGCGGCGCTTGAGGCGGGCGAGATCTATGTCGCGCCCTCTCAGGTGCTGATGCTCGCCTCGCGCGACCGCATTGCCATGCAGCTTCTGGGCCGAATGCCGCGCCGCGATGCCGATCACGATACCCAAGGCCGCATGCCTGCGGCGGGCTGGAAACCGGAAAACCGCTGGCTGGGCACCCTGCCCTATTCGGCCAATCCGCGCTTCCTCGACCCCGAGTCGGGAATTCTTGGCAACACCAACAACAAGATCCTCGACCGCCCCTTTCCGCTGCATGTCAGCCATGATTGGGGCGACACACAGCGCATCGAGCGTTTCCAGCACCTGATGCGTCAGCGCAATGTCCATACCCGCGACAGTTTCATCGAGGCTCAGCTAGATACGGTCAGCCCGGCCGCGCGCCTGCTGCTGCCACTTGTGGCGGCGGACCTGTGGTTCTCGGGCGAGGCTGCGCCCGCAGGCACCCGCGCCCATCTGCGCCAGCGCGCGCTGCGGCTGCTCGCGGACTGGAATGGCGAGATGAACGAACATCTGCCGGAACCCTTGATCTATGCCGCATGGATGCGCGAGTTGCAGACCCGCCTGATCCGCGACGAGTTGGGGCCGCTGGCCGAGACCTTCCTGCATGTGGACCCGGTCTTCATCGAGCGGGTGTTTCGTGACACCGATGGCGCGTCCGAATGGTGCAATATCGTGCAATCCTCGGTGCGCGAAACCTGCACCGAAATCGCCATTTCCGCACTGGACGAAGCGCTTCTGCGCCTGACCGAACGCTATGGCGAGAATGTCGAAAGCTGGCGTTGGGGAGACGCGCATATGGCCACGCACCGCCATTCCGTGCTGGGCGATGTCGCGCTGGTGCGCCATTTCGTCAATATCCGCCAATCGACCTCGGGCGGGGACCACACGCTGATGCGCGGGCGCACATCGGGGCGCGACCCGGAACCCTTCGCCAATGTGCATGGCGCCGTCTATCGCGGCGTCTATGATTTCGCCGACCCCGAAAGCTCGGTCTTTATCCTGTCCACGGGCCAGTCCGGGCACCCGCTGTCGCGACACTATGATGATCTGGGCGATTTATGGCGCAGGGGCGAGTATATTCCCATGACCCTCGACCCGGATCTTGCACGCGGTGGTTCAGTGGGGATAACCCGACTTCTCCCCAGAGGTGAATAGCGCTGCCGTTGCAAAGCTGTCACATGCTGTTCCGGACTGCCTCCGCTTCCGCTAGGTAACATGTGACAAAGCTGTGCAAAGCGCGCAAAGCTTGCCCAATAAATGGTCGCGGCCAGACCATCCCTGCGGAAAGAAGGAGGAGATTTCCGTGCGTAAGACTCTTGCAACCGGGCTTGTTGCCCTTGCCGCCAGCCCCGCTTTTGCCGGTGGCATTGAGCGTAACCCGCAATCCATGGCGATCCTGTTCCAACAGGGCAACTATGTCGAATTCGGCATCGCGCATGCCCGTCCGCGCGTCAGCGGAACGATCAATCTGCCACCCGCGCCTGGTCCCTCGGGCAATATCACGCGACGTTTCACAACCGGCTCCTTTGCATTCAAGGGGGACATCAACGAGAAACTGTCCTATGCCCTGATTCTGGACCAGCCCTTTGGTGCCGATACGCTCTACCCGCTCGGCACCACTCTGGGCGGCTCCGTCGGCAAGGTGGATAACACCATGCTGACCGGCGTGGTCCGCTACAAGTTTGACGGTGGCTTCAGCGCCTATGCCGGTCTGCGGTCCTCCTGGACCAGCGGTTCGGTCAGCCTGCCTTTCGCGGGTGGCTATACAATGTCGACTAACCGCGACCAGGCCTGGGGCTACCTGCTGGGTGTCGCCTATGAGATGCCCGAAATCGCCCTGCGCGTCGCACTGACCTACAATTCGAAGATCAAGCACAGCTTCACCGCAAACGAGAACATCTTCCCGCTGCCGACAACCTTCGACACCAATCTGCCGGAATCCGTCAATCTGGAATTCCAGACCGGTGTCGCTGAAGATACGCTGGTCTTCGGCTCGGTGCGCTGGGTGAACTGGAAAGACTTCACGATCCAGCCCACCGCCTACAACAATTTCATCAGCACGACCCCACTGGTCAGTTACGACCGGAACTCTGTCACCTACACACTGGGTGTCGGGCGTCGGTTCAACGAAAACTGGTCAGGTCAGGTCTCGGTCGCACATGATACGGGCAATGGCAGCGTGACCGGCAATCTGGGTCCGGTTGGCAAGCGCAACACGCTGGGTCTGGGTGTGTCCTACACAATGGATGCGATGACCATCAGCGCCGGTGTGCAATACTCGCGCCTTGGCGGCGTCACCACCCGCCCGCCGGTGAACAGCCAGTTCGGCAGCAACTCCGTGATTGGGGCCGGCATCCGCATCGGCTACCGCTTTTAAGTAAACGGTGATTCGAGTTAACTCGGCCCCGCCAGCCCCGTGCTGGCGGGGCTTTTTCATGCGCCATTGACCATCCCGCGCCCACTGGCTAGGCAAGAGCTTCTGACCCGGAAGGACATGCCCATGCTCTACCCGACCGCCACCGACTGGATGGCCGCCCCGCGCAAACAGGTCATGCTGTTTGGCATGTCGGGACTGGGCAAGACCTATCTGGCGAACCTGTTGCGCGAGGCCGGTGGCTGGTTCCATTACTCGGTCGATTACCGCATCGGCACGCGCTACATGGGCGAATTTATCGCCGATAATTTCAAGCGAGAGGCGATGAAAATACCGCTCTTGCGGGAACTCCTGCTGACGGATTCGGTCTATATCAGCTCGAATATCACCTTCGACAACCTCGCGCCGCTATCAACCTATCTGGGCAAACCCGGCGATCCGGCGAAGGGGGGCCTGCCCTTTGACGAGTACATGACCCGGCAGGACCAGCACCGCGCCGCCGAAATCGCGGCGCTCTCGGACACGCCGCATTTCATCGCCCGCGCCGAAGCGCTCTATGGCTATCCGCATTTCATCTGCGACACGGGCGGGTCGATCTGCGAAGTCATCAACCCCTATGACCCCGATGATGCGCTCATGACCGCGCTGAAGCCTCATGTGCTGCCCGTCTGGATCAAGGGTTCTGACGCACATACGGCCGAGCTGATCCGCCGCTTCGACCGCGCGCCCAAGCCCATGTATTACCAGCCCGAATTCCTGCACGCAGCCTGGGCCGACTACCAGCAAGAGACCGGCCAGAGCCCCGACCGGATCGACCCCGACGCGTTTGTGCGCTGGACCTATGCCCGCGCGCTGGCCCACCGCGCGCCGCGCTATGCGGCCATGGCCGAGACCTGGGGCCTGACCGTCAGCGCCGAAGACGTCGCGCAAATCCGCACTGCTCAGGATTTCGACGCGCTGATTGCCGACAAACTGCCAGACTGAGGACGCGCCCCATGCCCATCAAACTGCCCGAAACTCTGCCTGCCTTTGACGTGCTCACCCGCGAAGGCGTGATGGTCATGTCCGAGGCGCAGGCGGCACGGCAGGATATTCGCCCGCTGCGCATCGGGCTTCTGAACCTGATGCCGAAGAAGATCCAGACCGAGACGCAATTCGCCCGCCTGATCGGCGCGACGCCGCTGCAGATCGAATTCTCGCTGATCCGCATGTCGGAACATGAGACCAAGAACACTGCCGCCGAGCATATGGCCGAATTCTACCGCCCGTTTCAGGAGGTGAAGGACGAGCGCTTCGACGGGCTGATCATCACCGGCGCCCCTATCGAGCACCTGCCCTACGAAGACGTGACCTATTGGGACGAATTGACCGAGGTGTTCGACTGGACCCAGACCCATGTCCACCAGACCTTCGGCGTCTGCTGGGGCGGCATGGCGATGCTTGCACATTTCTACGGCCTGCCCAAGCATATGCTCGACGCCAAGGCTTTCGGCTGTTTCCGCCACCGCAACCTTGCGCCCGCCTCGCCCTATTTGCGCGGGTTTTCGGATGATGTTCTGATCCCGGTCAGCCGCTGGACCGAGTTGCGCCAGCCAGAGGTCGATGCCATCCCCGCACTGACAACCCTGATCGCCTCGGATCAGGTCGGCCCTGCCCTGATCGAAGACCCCGCGCATCGGGCGCTGATGATCCTCAATCATTTCGAATATGACAGCACCACGCTGAAGGAAGAATATGACCGCGATGTGGAAGCGGGCAAACCCATCAACGTGCCGCTGAACTATTACCCCGATGATAATCCCGCGAGGACACCGCTCAATCGCTGGAGAAGTCACGCGCATCTTCTATATGGCAACTGGATCAACCAGATATACCAGACCACACCTTATGACCTTGCGCAGATTGGCCAGTAGAATTTCAGGGGTTGCCCTGATCACCGCGTTTCTCGCGGCCTGTTCGGTGCAACAGGAGATGCAGATGGCCCGCGCCGAAACCCCGCCCGAAGGGGCTTTCATCGATCTGCCGCAGGGACGCATTCATGCGATTGTCCGCGGGACCGGGCCGGATCTGGTCATGATCCACGGCGCGAATGGCAATGCGCGTGATTTCAGCTTTGATCTGATGGACCGTATGGCGGGCGAGTTCCGCGTCATCGCCTTTGACCGCCCCGGTTTCGGCTTCTCGGATGATTTCGGCAGCGTGGAAAGCCCGATCGATCAGGCCGATATCCTGCGCGCGGCGGCGTTTGCGCTGGATGTGGAAAACCCCATAGTGCTGGGCCATTCCTATGGCGGGGCGGTGGCGCTGGCCTGGGCCTTGCGCGCCCCTGACGAGGTGGCGGGGCTGACATTGCTCGCGCCCGTGACCCACCCCTGGCCCGGCGATCTGGGCCTGTGGTATCGCATCACGGCATCCCCCTTGGGCCGCTATCTGATCCTGCCCACCATCGCAGCACTGGCCCCGCGCAGTGCTGTAGAAAACACGCTGGCAAATGTCTTTGCGCCCGACCCGGTGCCCGAGGGCTATCTCGATCATCTGGGCTTCAACCTGACCATGCGGCGCGGGCAGCTGTCATTGAACGCGCAGCAGGTCAACAGCCTGATCCGCTATGTCGAGGCAATGTATCCCGGCTATCCGGCACTCACCATGCCCATCGAGATCGTCCACGGCACAGCCGACAAGACGGTTTATATCGGCATTCACGCGGAACGGATGCTGCGCGAGGTCGAGAGCGTCAATCTGACATCCCTTGAGGATGTGGGCCATATGCCCCACCACGCGCAGCCCGAGACCGTGGCAGAGGCGATCCGCCGAACCCGTGATCGCGCACGCTAAACGTAAGGTGCGTGCTTAGCACGCACCCTACCCAAGCGCTTACCCCATCGCTTCCAGCTCGTCGATGAACCCTTCGATCATGGACAGCCCCTTGTCCCAGAACGCCGGGTCCGACGCATCGAGCCCGAAGGGCGCGAGCAACTCCTTGTGGTGTTTGGACCCGCCCGCTTTCAGCATCTCGAAATACTTGTCCTGAAAGCCCTCGGGCGCGGCCTCATAGGCGGCATAAAGCGCATTCACCAGCCCGTCGCCGAACGCATAGGCATAGACATAGAACGGCGAATGCACGAAATGCGGGATATAGGACCAGAAGGTTTCATAGCCGTCCATGAAGTTGAACACCGGCCCCAGACTTTCGGCCTGCACCGACATCCAGAGCGCGTTGATATCCTCGGGCGTCAACTCCCCCTCGCGCCGCGCCGCATGCAGCTTGCATTCGAAGTCGTAAAACGCGATCTGGCGGACGACCGTGTTGATCATGTCCTCGACCTTGCCCGCCAGCAGCACCTTGCGCTCCTCGGTGGATTTCGCCTTTTCCAGCATCCGCCGGAAGGTCAGCATCTCGCCAAAGACCGAAGCGGTTTCCGCCAGCGTCAGCGGGGTTGAGGACAACAACTCCCCCTGACCCGCTGCCAGTCGTTGATGCACACCGTGCCCCAATTCATGCGCCAGCGTCATCACATCGCGCGGCTTGCCTAAGTAGTTCAGCATCACGAACGGATGCGCGTCCGTCACCGTCGGGTGTGCGAAAGCACCGGGGGCCTTGCCCGGTTTCACAGCGGCATCGGTCCAACCTTGCGAAAAGAACGGTTCCGCCAGGTCCGCGAGTTGCGGCGAGAAACCTGCATAAGCATCAAGCACCGTCTCGCGCGCCTCATCCCAACCGATCTTGCGCGGGGCTTCCAGCGGCAGGGGCGCGTTGCGGTCCCAGACTTCCAGTGTCTCCAGCCCCAGCCATTTCGCTTTCAGCGCATAATAGCGATGGCTCAGGCGCGGATAGGCCGCCACAACCGCATTACGTAGCGCCTCGACCACTTCCGGCTCGACATGGTTCGACAGGTGCCGCCCCGTCTGGGCCGTGGGCATCTTGCGCCAGCGATCCTCGACCTCTTTTTCCTTGGCAAGCGTGTTATGAACCCGCGCGAAGAGCTTGATATTCTTGCCAAACACCTCTGCCAAGGCCCGCGCGCCCGCTTCGCGCTTCGCGCGGTCGGTGTCGGTCAGCAGGTTCAGCGTCGCTTCCAGACCCAGCGGCTCTTCCTCGCCCTCAACCTCGAATTCCAGCCCCGCCATCGTCTCGTCAAACAGCCGGTTCCATGCAGAAGCGCCGACAACCGACTGATCATGCAGGAATTTCTCCAGCTCATCGGATAGCTGATAGGGCCGCATCGCGCGCATCCGCTCGAAAACAGGCCGGTAACGCGCCAGATCATCATTCGCAGTCAGAAGCGCGTCAAAAGCCGCATCCTCGATCCGGTTCATTTCCAGCGAGAAAAACACCAGCGGCGTGGTGGCATTGGTCACACGGTCCTGCGCATCAGCCATGAATTTCGCGCGCGAAGGGTCAATCGTGTTCTGATAATAGCGCAGCCCCGCATAGGACATCAGCCGCCCCGCCACCATGTCGATCTTCTCGTAACGGCGCACACAGTCCAGCATTGCTCTGGCGTCCAGCCCTGCGAGCTTCCCCTCATAAGCCACTGCGAACTCGGCACATTCCTGCACCAACCAGTCGAAATCGCGGGTCAGTTCGGGCGCCTCCGGTCCGGAATAGAGCGCCGAGAAATCCCATTCGGGAAGATCGCCAAATTCGGTTTTCGTCACGCTGCGGTCATCAAGGGCCATGAAAGTCTCCTGTCTGTTTCCAGACAGGTAGGCCGTGCAAGCCCCGCCTGCAAGCGCTCAGTCCATATCCTTGAAGGGCCAGGGTTTGGCATCCGTCGCAATCGACATGTACCGCGCGGCCTTGGCGACCCACGCGCCCACCATGCAGCCGAAATCGGCCAGCCGTTCATTGGGCTGGCGCTGGTCGATCACCAGAATGACGAATTGCACCACTGCAATCAGGAACAGGATCGATTGCGCGATGGACAGCATCGCCGCGATGATCAGCATGAACACCAGCCGCTTCCAGAGCGGTTCCTCGGATTTGTCCAAAGGCGCGGTCGGGCGGTCGTCGTCAATATCCTGCATCTTGCTCTCCATTGTCAGGGCGCGCTGATCTGCCCACCGCCCACAGCTGCGGCCACGCCGGTCGTGGACGGGCAGGATGTGGGCAGCCCCCGCGCCACCCGCATCGCCAGATAGGCGAAAGCCTGCGCCTCGATCATGTCGCCGTCAAGCCCTGCGGCCTCGACCGGCACCACCTCGGCAGGCAGATGCGCAGCCAGACGCGCCATCAGATCGCCATTGTGCCGCCCGCCCCCACAGACCAGCACCCGCGCGGGCATCTCCGTCAGATGATCGAAGCCCAAAGCGACCGAGGCCGCGACACATTCTGACAGCGTTGCCAGCGCATCTGCATCGCCCAGATGCGCCACCCGCGCCCCCAGCCCCGGAAAATCGCGGTCCAGCGATTTGGGCGGAACGCGCAGGAAATAGCCCTCGCGCAGAAAATCCTGCACCACGCCCATATCGGGCGTGCCAGTCGCTGCCAAAGCACCGCCCTCATCGCGGGCCAGCCCCAGCCGTGCATGGCACAGATCATCCATCGGCGCATTGGCAGGGCCAGTGTCGAAAGCCAGCAGCGCACCGGGGGCTTCGGGCCGATCACAACGCGGGTCCACCCAGGTCAGATTGCCCACGCCCCCAAGGTTCAGAAACACCAGCGGCGCATCCGCCCCGATATGGCGCGCGAGTGCGAAATGATAGAACGGGGCCAGCGGCGCACCCTGCCCGCCCAGTTTCACATCAGAGGTTCGGAAATCCCAGACCACAGGCAGGCCCGAGACCAACGCCAGCACATCGCCCGATCCGGCCTGATGGGTGCCCCGCCCGCGCGGCTCATGCGCGAGCGTCTGGCCGTGAAACCCGATCAGATCGACCCCCTCGAAGCGCGCCACGATCTCGGCATGGGCGGTCTCGATAATCTCCGCGGCCTCCTCCACGCCCGGATCACCCGGCCAGCGCCCCATGGCTGCACGCAGGACCGCGCGCTCGGCGTCGGAGAACGGACGAAACGCGACCGACCCGAAGGCCCGGACCGCTTCGCCGTTCGTCTCCAGCACCGCTGCGTCCACCCCGTCGAAAGAGGTGCCCGACATCAGCCCCAACACGCGCTTGAACTCACTTTTCAACATGGGGTTTTCCTTGGGCCATGGCACGGCTATAGATCGCCCCATTCTGTCAGCCGGGACAAGCGAAAATGACCTACACCCCCAAATCGGATTTCATCCGCATCATGGCCGAGCGCGGCTTCCTCGCCGATTGCACAGACCTGCAGGGTCTGGACGAGGCGCTGATCAAAGGGGTGGTGCCTGCCTATATCGGCTATGACGCGACGGCGAAATCTCTGCATGTGGGCCATCTGCTGAATATCATGGTCCTGCGCTGGTTCCAGAAAACCGGCCACAAGCCGATCACGCTGATGGGCGGCGGCACGACCAAGGTGGGCGATCCCTCTTTCCGCTCCGAGGAGCGCCCGCTTCTGGATGCAGCTGCGATTGACAGCAATATCAACGGGATGCAGCAGGTTTTTGCCAAGTACCTGACCTATGGTGACGGCCCGAAAGATGCGATCATGCTCAACAATGCCGAATGGCTGGACGGGCTCAATTACCTCGATTTCCTGCGCGATGTGGGGCGGCATTTTTCGGTCAACCGGATGCTGTCCTTTGAATCGGTGAAATCGCGGCTGGATCGTGAACAGTCGCTGTCTTTCCTCGAATTCAACTACATGATCCTGCAAGCCTATGATTTCGTGGAAATCTACCGTCGTCATGGCTGCCTGTTGCAGATGGGCGGGTCGGATCAGTGGGGCAATATCGTCAACGGGATCGACCTTGCCCGCCGGATTGCCGATGCCGAAATCTACGGCCTGACGACGCCGCTTCTGACCACCTCGGACGGGCGCAAGATGGGCAAAAGCCAGGGCGGCGCGATCTGGCTCAATGCCGATATGCTCTCGCCCTATGAATTCTGGCAATTCTGGCGCAACACGACAGATGCCGATGTGGGCCGATTCCTCAAGCTCTACACGGAATTGCCGGTGGACGAGTGCAACCGCCTTGGCGCGCTGGAAGGAGCCGAGATCAACGCGGCCAAGATCATCCTCGCCAATGAGGTGACGCGCCTGTGTCACGGCGATGAAGCCGCGCAGGCCGCTGAGGCCACCGCGCGCGAGGTGTTCGAGAAAGGCGGGCTTGGCGATGACCTACCGACGCTCACGCTTGCAGCGTCCGAATTGACCGATGGCATTTCCATCTCGCAACTCTTCGTGCGTGCGGGGCTGGCGAAATCCGGCAAGGACGCGAAGCGCCTGATCACCGAGGGTGGCGCGCGGGCCAATGATACGCCCGTCACCGATGCAGGCCAGATGATCCATGCGGCCGACTTGTCTGCACCGCTGAAACTGACTGCGGGCAAGAAACGGCATGCGCTGGTGACACTGGAAAGCTGACCCAGCCCATGTGACCCTCCGGTTTCCCAAAAGCGACCCCACAGTGTCGTGATTTGTGGAACCGGACCAAATGGTTATTCGTTGCACAAATTCAGATAATTCGGAGTGTACGAGATGACCAATTCCCCCCTGACACGCCGCGCGATGCTGTCCACGGCCACGCTGGCCCTGGGCACGCTCGCCCTGCCCGGCGTGATTCGCGCGCAATCCCTGCCCGATTACGAAGAGGAAGGCGCGGCAGAAACCGTGCGGCGCAATATCATGGGGTTTGTCAGCCATGAGTGGAAAGATCACTTCACCCATCTGCGCAAGGGCGCGATCCTGTGCGACACCCAGTCGCGCGCCGTGCATTTCTGGGCCGAGGATGAGGAAACCTACCTCTCCTACCCCAGTTCGGTGCCGATGACCGAAGAATTCACCCGTCGCGGCATGACCGAGGTGACGCTGAAGCGCTATATGCCCACATGGATCCCCACGCCAAACATGCGCGAACGCGACCCCTCGCTGCCCGCGCGGGTCGAAGGGGGCGATCCCAAGAACCCGATGGGCACGCGCGCGATGAATCTCAGCTGGCAATATTACCGCGTGCACGGAATCGACAACCCGGCCAAGGTCGGGCGACGGGCGTCGAATGGCTGTTTCGGGCTGATAAACGCCCATGTCGAAGAGCTTTACGAACTGGTGCAGGTCGGCACCCAGGTCCGGGTCATCTGACTCAATCAAAGCGTTGACGCCCTGCAACAGCTTGCAGGGCGCTTGTAGTAGCGCGGCAACAGTTGCCGCGCCCCACGCGCTCGTGACTTGATTTCATCGCAGAACCGGACACATAGAAAATCATGAAGATTGACTTGCCGGAGCTGTAAGCAATGACGAAAACACCCCTGTCCCGCCGCGCCCTTCTCGGAACCGGGGCCATGGCGCTGGGTAGCTTGGCCATGCCCGCCGTTCTGCGCGCGCAATCCATGCCTGATTACGAGCGCGAAAGCACCGTGCGCCGCAACATCATGGGCTTCCGCAACCATACCTGGCGCGATCATTTCTCTAACCTGCGCAATGGTGCGATCCTGTGCGATACCTACTCACGCGCACTGCATTTCTGGTCCGAGGATGAGAGCATCTATCTCGCGCATCCCTGTTCGGTGCCGATGACCGAGGATTTCACCCGCCGCGGCCTGACCGAAATCACCCTGCTGCGCTACCAGCCGACCTGGATTCCGACGCCGAACATGCGCCAGCGCGACCCCTCGCTGCCCGAGCGCGTGGAAGGTGGCGATCCGACCAATCCGCTGGGCACGCGGGCGATGAACCTCAGCTGGCAGTATTACCGGATCCATGGCATCGACAATCCCGCGAAAATCGGGCGCCGGGCCTCGAATGGCTGTTTCGGCCTACTGAACCCGCATGTCGAGCGGCTCTATGAACTGGTCAAGGTCGGCACGCAGGTCCGCGTGATCTGACCACGATACCCTTGCGCAACACGGCCCCGGTTCACACCGGGGCTTTTTTCACGCCTCAGGCGACTGCCCGTCGCAGCCGCCGCAACATGCAGTTCCAGATCAGCCCCAACCCCGCCACCAGCGCCGCCATCAACCCTGCAATCGCCTCGCGCAGCGTGTCGCTCAGACGCAGTCCCGTCCTCAGAAACCGGGATTTTCCCAGCACCTCAAACGCACCCACACTGCGCGGCCCCAGCGTATCACTCGCGCGCGCAAGCCTGCGCGCATCCTCGAGCGTATCCATCTGTCCCACCAGATGCAGCGCTCCGCGCGTGCTGGTGCGGGCCTGCACCCGACCAACCGCCTCTGTCAGCTCGACCGCAGGGCGCAGCGCCTCCATCCGGCCCAGCCGTGCCAGATCATCGGTAGTGCGCGCAGCCCCAAGCGCAGCCCAGTCCACGCCCTCGCGCGCGGCGCGCGTATAGATGCGCCGCAATCCGGGCGAGAGCCGCCCCATCCGATGCGCGACCTTCATCAGCCCCGCACCGAATTTCACCGAATAGGACGTGCCGCCAGTCACCACGACCAGCCCCGTCGCCCCGATCCCGATGAATGAGAGCGTCACGTCCAGCTGATCCACAGGTTCGCCACGCAGATAGGCGCCCGATTCGCGGCTCAGCGACAGCACATCGCCCGCAACCGTCAGATTGACCCCGATCCCGCAGGCCAGATCCGCGCCCATACTGCATTGCCGCAGATCATAGGCACAGGCCCCGCAACTGGCCCCCATCGCGCGCCATGAATGATCCTGCGCATGGGCGCGCGCATAGGCACTGGCGACATCTCCGGGCAGATCCTGCGCCTCGGTCAGCGTCATCAGCCCTTCCAGTGCGACCCAGTTGCGCGGCACCTCCTCCAGCCGCGCACTGATCCGCGCCGCAATCGCATCAGGGGTCGCATGCCGCACCAGTGCACGCTCATAGGCGGCAGAAAGCTCGGCGTCACCGCGCGCAACCAGCGCACCGCCTACCGGGCTTTGCACAAACCGCCAGAGCGACAGGCCCGACCAGACCAGCCCTGCCAGCATCAGCCCCGTCAGCATCAGCCGCGCGACGGAGCGTAGCATTGTCTCAGCCCCGACGCGCGCCGACCATGCCGACGATCTCGCGCGTCTGCGCCACGATCGGCGCAGCAATCGCATCGGCGCGCGCGGCCCCGTCACCCAGAATCCGGTCAATCTCGGCCACATCCTGCATCAGCCGGCGCATCTCGGCATTCAGCGGCGACAGCTTCGCCACCGCCAGATCCGCCAACGCAGGCTTGAACGCACCAAACCCCTGCCCGCCATGCTCGGCCAGCACCGCCTCCGGCGTCATATCGGCAAGGGCTGCATAGATATTGACCAGATTGCGCGCCTCCGGGCGTTCCTTCAGCCCGTCCAACTCTGAGGGCAGCGGTTCCGGGTCAGTCCGCGCCTTGCGGATCTTCGCAGCAATCGCATCGGCATCATCAGTCAGATTGATCCGCGACTGGTCCGAGGGGTCGGATTTCGACATTTTCTTCGTACCATCGCGCAGGGACATCACGCGGGTTGCAGCGCCTTCAATCACTGGCTCGACCACGGGAAAGAAATCCACCCCGAAATCATGGTTGAACTTGATCGCAATATCGCGCGTCAACTCCAAGTGCTGCTTCTGGTCCTCGCCCACCGGCACATGCGTTGCGTGATAGGCCAGAATGTCGGCGGCCATCAGGTTGGGATAGGCGAACAGCCCGACAGAGGCCTCCTCGGCATGTTTGCCCGCCTTGTCCTTGAACTGCGTCATCCGCCGCAGCCAGCCCATCCGCGCCACACAGTTGAAAATCCACGCCAATTCCGCATGGGCAGGCACCTGAGATTGATTGAACAGGATCGAGCGCTTGGGATCAATGCCAGAGGCAATGAACCCTGCCGCCAGTTCGCGCGTGGCATGGCGCAGCTTTTCGGGCTCCTGCCAGACCGTGATCGCATGCATGTCCACGATGCAATAGACCGTCTCCTCGCCGCTGTTCTGCGCCACGGCGAAGCGTTTCAGCGCCCCCAGATAATTGCCCAGCGTCAACCCGCCCGAAGGCTGGATGCCGGAAAAGATCCGCTTGGGGAAGGTCTTGGTGGGCGCGTCGGACATGGGGCACATTCCCGTCTGGAAAAGGGGTTTCGCTTCGCTTAGCCTTGGCGCGAGTGAAGGTCAACCAAGGCCCCTTGATGCACAGCCCTGCCCTGAACCCCCTGCCCTGGTCTGTCTGGTTGCTGACACTGACGATAGCGGGCGTGGAACTGGTGCTCTGGGCGGGCGCGCATGGGCTGGTCAATTCCGCAGGCAGCGCGGGCTGGCGCGCGCAGGCGCTGGCGCTCACAGGCGTCAATCCCGGCGTTCAGGGCTGGATGATCGAGACCGGCCAGACCCCCTTGCCGCATCTCGCGCGATATGTCGGGTTCGGACTGGTGCATCAGGGACCATTGCAGGCGGCCCTCGTCATCGTCATCACCGCCGCCTTGGGCAAGGTCTGCGCCGAACGCATCGGTTCGCTGCGCCTGCTGCTCGTTCTGGCGCTGTCGCAGGCCGCAGGCGGCTTTACCTTCGGACTGGTCGCCGCACCGGAGGCCTGGCTGATCGGGGGCTATCCGCTGATCTTTGCGCTGGCGGGCTGCTATGCCGGGCAGGTCTGGCACGAGGGCAGCGACACCAACAGCCGCCGCAAGGCGCTGGCACTGGTCGCGGTGCTGATCCTTGGTCGGCTAGCCCTCGCGGCTATGGTCGGCGGCGGTATGGACTGGATCGCCGATCTGGTGGCCTGTCTGGCAGGCTACGCGCTCGGCCGCGCCCTGCGCCCCGGATTACGCGCCCGTCTGCGGCGGGCGTGAGCGTTTCACGGCAGCGCGCAATTCGGGCAGGCTGAACGCGCCGATCACCTGACCGAAGCCCAGATAGAAGGCCGAACCGCCGAAGATCAGGATCATCAGCGCGATATAGCGCCGCCCGGACTGCACCAGCATATCAGCCAAAACAATGTTCAGCCCATACAGCACCGCCCCAAGCGCGAGCGAGGCCAGCACGATCCGCCACGCCCGGCGCAGGAGCTGCGCGTCAAACTGTGCCGCCTGCCCCATGCCCCGCGCGCCAAACCAGAGCTGAAACACCATGATCCAGCCTGCAACCGTCGTCGCCCATGCAGCGGCGATGAACCCCAGCGTCCCCATCAACCCGACCGCAATCGCGGCATTGATGACCATAGACACCAGCGCGTATTTGAACGGCCGTTTCGTGTCGTGGCGGGCGTAATACAAGGGCTGCAAGACCTTGTGCAGCACGAAGGCGGGCAGGCCCAGCCCATAGACCGAGAGCGCCAGCGCCGTGGAATAGGTGTCCGTCTCGGTCCATGCACCGCGCGCGAACAGGACCGAAACGATCGGCGTCGCAATCACCATCAGCGCCACAGCGCAGGGCACGGTCAGGAACAGGGAAAACTCCAAGCCCCGGTTGAAACTGTGCTGCCCGGCCCCGGTCTCGCCCGCGCGCAAGCGCCGCGACAGTTCGGGCAGCAGCACCACACCCACGGCAATCCCGACCACGCCCAGCGGTAGCTGATACAGCCGGTCTGCATAAGACAACCATGAGACCGCGTTCTCGGTGAAGCTCGCCACCTGCCGCCCCACGATCAGGTTGATCTGCACCACACCGCCCGCCAAAACCGCAGGCCCGGCAATGATCGCAAGGCGCTTCAATTCCGGCGTCATGCGCGGCCAACGAAACCGCATCGCGAAACCCGCACGCCGCACGGCGATCCACAGCGCAACAAGCTGCACCACCCCCGCCACAGGCACGGCCCAGGCCAGCGTCAGCCCCATATCCCAGCCTGCGCGATCCGCCATCAGCATGGCCACGACGAACACCACATTCAACAACACAGGGGCCGCCGCCGCCGCCGTGAAGCGCCCGACCGCATTCAGCATCCCCGACAGAAGCGCCGTCAGCGAGATGAAGAAGATATAGGGAAAAGCCACGCGCCCATAGAGCACGGCCAGATCGAAGCGCTCATCCTGCGCAAAGCCCGCCGCCATCCCCCAGACCAGAAACGGCATGACGATGATCGCAAGCGTCGAGAAGACCAGCAGCAGCGCCGCCATCCCCCAGAACGCATCGCGGGCGAAACTCTCGGCATCCTCGCCCGCTTCATGCTTCTTGGCGAAGATCGGCACGAAAGCGAAGTTGAACGCCCCCTCGGCAAAGAAGCGCCGGAACATGTTGGGCAGCGAGAAGGCCACGAAAAACGCATCCGTCACCGGACCCGCGCCTAAGTATGCCGCCATCATCACATCGCGGGCAAAACCGAAAACGCGGCTGAGCAGCGTCCACAGCCCCACGGTCAGAAAACCGGCAACAAGGCGGATACGTGCCATCAGTCAGACTTTCCCGTGCCGCGCGGCTGCCATGCCATGCCCATATAGCCATGCCCCGCCCGCAATTCGGCCAGCATCGCATTCAGCCGCTTTTCGCGCGTCTCGGGCCGTTTCGCGCCCTTGATCCAGATCAGCCAGTCATTGCGCTGATAGGGTGGACGGGCATCATAAGCCGCGCGCAGCCCCTCGCGCTGCAAGGCATCCGCGACATCCTGCGGCATGATCTCGCGGGGCCGCGTCATCAGCCCGCCGCCCGCTCCGCGCCCGCCGCAATTGCTGCGCGCAGCTTGCGCTCCAGCGCTTCCTGCCGGGATTTGGAATGAAGCTTCAGCCCGAACATGTCTTTCACATAGAAGGTATCGACCGCCTGCACCCCATAGGTCGCAATCACGGCACTGGCAATCGAGATATTGGCATCGGCCAGCGTGCGCGCAAGGTCGAACAAAAGCCCCGGACGGTCGCGCGTATCCACCTCGATGATCGTATAGATCTCGGATCCTTCATTGTCGAAACTGATCGTGGTCGGCACCCGGAAAGCGCGCTCGCGCTTCTTCACCTTGTCGCGATCCGCGAGCGCCTTCGAGGCAACCACCTCACCCTTCAGCGTGCGCTCGATCATCGTGCGCAGGCGCGGCAGGCGGTTGTCCTCGTAAGGATGCCCTTCGCTATCCTGAATCCAGAACACGGCTGTCGCGAACCCGTCCTTGGTCGTGTAGGTGCGCGCATCGACGATATTCGCCCCCACCAGCGCCAGCGCGCCCGCAAAGCGCGCAAACAGCCCCGGATGGTCCGACAGCACGAAACAGGCGCGCGTGGCATCGCGATCAGGATCGGGATGCAGATCCACCCGGATCTCATCCGTCTCGATCCCCTGCAACAGCCGCGCAAAGACCAGATGCGTGGCCGTCGGCAGCCCCTGCCAATATGGCGCATAATGCCGTGCCACCTCGGCGCGCAGATCGGCGCGCGGCCAGTCCTCCAGCGCCTCGCGCAGCGCGCGCTTGGCCTCATCCGCACGGTTCTCGCGATTGAGCGCCTCCAACCCGGTTTCCAGCGCCGTCGCAGTCTCGCGATATAACTGGCGGATCAGTTGCGCCTTCCAGTTGTTCCACGTCCCCGGTCCGACCCCGCGAATGTCGCAGACCGTCAGCGCCGTCAGCAGGTCCAGCCTTTCGCGCGATTTCACCAGTTTGGCGAAATCCCGCACTGTGCGCGGGTCGGAAATATCGCGCTTCTGCGCCGCATCCGCCATCAGCAGATGATAGCGCACCAGCCATTCCACCGTTTCACATTCGGCCTTTTTCAGCCCCAGACGCGGCGCCACCCTGCGCGCGATCTGCGCGCCCAGCACCGAATGATCCTCGGGCCGCCCCTTGCCGATATCATGCAGCAGAAGCGCCACATACAGCACCCGCCGGTTCACCCCCTGCTTCAAGATGCGCGAGACCACCGGCAATTCCTCGCGCAACTCCTCGCGCTCGATCTGTGAAAGCTGGCTGATGCACTGGATCGTATGCTCATCGACCGTGTAATGATGATAGACATTGAACTGCATCATCGCGACGATGGGTTCAAATTCCGGGATGAACGCCCCCAGAACCCCCAGTTCATTCATCCGACGCAACGCGCGTTCAGGGTTCGAGTGATTGAGCATCATGCGCAGGAAGGTTTTCTGCGCCTCCGGGTTTTGTCGGAAACTGTCATCAATCAGATGCAGATTGGCCGCGATCAGCCGCATCGCATTCGGGTGGATCAGATATCCCGTGACCAGCCCTTCCTCGAACAGCCGCAGAATGTTCAGCGGATCGGCCAGAAATTCAGCCGGGTTTTCAATATCCAACCGATTATGCACCACTTTAAGACCATAGCGCATCTGCTTGCGTTTGTTCAGGAAATGCCGCAGCAACGGCTCGCGCTTGACATGGCGCGCTTCCAGTTCGGTCAGGAAAATCCGCGTCAATTCGCCGACATGGGTCGCATGGCGGAAATAATCCTGCATGAAATGCTCGACCCCGCGCCGCCCGCCATGATCGACATAGCCCATGCGCTCGGCCACACCCACCTGCATGTCAAAGGTCAGTTGCTCGACCGCGCGGCCCGCCAGATGATGCAGATGGCAGCGCACCGCCCAGAGAAAGGTCTCGGCATCGCGGAAAGTCTGATATTCCTCGGCCCGGAAAAACCCCAGCCCCACCAGTTCCTCGGCCTGATCAACCTCATGGATGTATTTCGCAATCCAGTAGAGGGTCTGAAGGTCGCGCAAGCCGCCCTTGCCCTCTTTCACATTCGGCTCCAGCATATAGCGCTGATTGCCGATCTTTGAATGTCGATCGGCGCGCTCGGCCAGCTTCGCCTCGATGAATTCGGCATGGGTTTTCGCAAACAGATCAGCCCAGAGCCGTTTGCGCAAAAGCTGCGCCAGATCATCGTTGCCATGCAGAAAGCGATGTTCCAAGAGCGCCGTGCGGATCGTGATATCCTCGCGCCCCAACCGCAGACATTCCTCGACCGTGCGACTGGCATGACCGACCTTCAGCTTCATGTCCCACAGGATATAAAGCATCGACTCGATCACCTGCTCGACCCAGCCCGTCACTTTCCACGGCACCAGAAACAGCAGATCAATGTCGGAATGCGGCGCCATCTCGGCGCGGCCATACCCGCCCACCGCCAGAATGGCGATCCGCTCGCCCTCGGACGGGTTGGGGTTGGGATGCAGCCGGGTCTGCACAGCATCCAGCGCGGCAATCACCACAGCATCGGTCAGCCAGGTATTCGCTGCCACGAAAGAGCGCGCATCGCGCGGATGGGCCGCAAAGCGCGCCTCCAACCGCTCGGACCCGCTTTTCAGCGCGGCACGCAACTCTTGCGTGATCACCCCGCGCTGCGTTTTCGCGCTCTCGCCGCCAGCTGTGTCCAGCGCTGCACTCAAACTCAGGTGCAGCGCATCAAGATCCAGGATCTCTTCGGGCGGAAACAGCTCTGCCGCGCGCGCGGAATAGCGCGCGGTCTCGCGCAGGGTCAGCGTCAGAGGCGTCATCGCAGCGCCACTCAGGAGCCGCCACCCGCAAAGCTGCGCGGTGCCGCACTCAGGATACGCACCCGCTGGTCTCGAATCTCTGCGACGGCCAAAGCGCGTTCATTCGTGCCATCGGACCGGAACCGGAAAATCCCGTTGACCCCCACGAAGCCCGCTGATTGCGTGATCGCCTCGGCGGTAAACGGTGTGCGCCCCCCGCGCCGCATCAATGTGCCGACCGCTGCCATCGCATCATAGCTCAGCCCCGCCACCGGTGAAGGCGTGGACCCATAGGCCGCACGATAGCGCGATTCGAATTGCTGCGTCAGCCCCGGATCGGGCAGCGCGAACCACCCGCCCTGCAAACCCGGCAATTGCAATGTCGCCGCCGGAATATCCCAGCGCGTCAGGCCCATATACTTGAAATCACTGGGCGAGACATTGTTCTGCGGTAGCATCTCGGCCAGAAGCGGCAAGGCGCCTTCCGATCCGGCTGTCATCAGGATGCTCTGCGCCCCCGACGAGCGCGCCGCCGAGGCAATCCGAGGAATCGCCTGCGTGATTCCCTGCTGCGAGAAAGGATAGGATTGCGTCGCGACGACACTGGCCGCCGTGCGCTGCGCCGCGCGCTGGATCGCGCGCTCGGCCACCCGCCCGGCATCCGTCTGCTCGGATACCACCATCACCCGGCCCCGGCCCTGCGCCGCCGAGAAGCCCAGCAGGCGCGTGGCGGTATTCTCGAACATCGGCCCGAGCAGGAAAACATTGCCCCCCGCCACATCCGGGTTGTTCGAGAAGCTGATCATGTTGATCCCGGCCTGCGCGGCCACCGGCCTTGCCCCCTGCACCGCCTGCGCATGCAACGGCCCGAGAATGATCTGCGCACCGTCATTGATCGCCTGCGCCGTCTGTGCAGCCGCCCGGTTCGGATCGACACCGACCTGATAGATCCGCAGATCAATCGGCACGCCCTCAAGATCGGCCAGCGCCATGCGTGCGGCATTTTCCAGCTCGCGCGCCAGCACCTGCCGCCCTGCATCGCCGTCCCCGCTGGGCAGCATCAGGGCCACGACGGCCGGGCGTGCGGTCCCGCTGCCCGGCACCGACATCGCCGGCATGTCACAGGCCGCCAGCACCAGCGACGCCCCCATAAGCCCCAGAAATCCGCGTCGTTTCAGCCTGTCGGCGCCTCGCGCCCCTGCAAGTTTACGCATGCACCCCTACTCCCGCCTTGCTTCACATGATATGCGCGGCACAGTAAGCAAGGGCAGGCGTGAAGTAAACGCTCGTCTGAATTTTGATGCCGCCCCCGGCAAGGACATGCTGCAGGATATGCCCCCAGAAAGCCCGCCCCATTCCGCCAGCCTTGCCCGTGCGATTGCACCGGGCCTCTACCTGATCGCCACCCCCATCGGCACCGCCCGCGACATCACGCTGCGCGCGCTCGATTTGCTTGCTGGCGCGGATCTGCTGGTGGCCGAAGATACGCGCAGCCTGCGCCATCTGATGGAGATCCACGGCATCGCGCTGGAAGGGCGGCGTGTGCTGGCCTATCACGACCACAACGGCGCGCGGATGCGCCCGGTGATCCTGGAGGCGCTACGCGACGGCAAATCCGTGGTCTATGCCTCTGAAGCGGGCACGCCACTTGTCGCCGATCCGGGCTTCCAGCTGGCCCGCGCGGTCATCGCCGAAGGGCTCGCAGTGCACGCAGCCCCCGGCCCCTCGGCCATGCTGGCCGCGCTGACTGTGGCGGGCCTGCCCAGCGACCGCTTCTGCTTTCTGGGATTCGCGCCGACACAAGCGGGTGCGCGCGCGAAATTTCTGACAGAGGCCGCCACCATCCCCGCCACGCTGATTTTCTACGAATCGCCCAAACGCATAAACCGTTTTCTAACGGAATTGCGCGACACTCTCGGGGCAGAGCGCGATGCGGCCCTCTGCCGCGAGTTGACAAAGAAACATGAGGAAGTCTTGCGCATGCCCCTGGGTGCCCTTGCCGATGCCGTTGCCGACCGCACGCTGAAGGGCGAAATCGTCGTACTGGTCGGGCGCGGCGCAGAAACCGCCGCCGATGCGCAATCTCTCGATCAGGCACTCGATACAGCCTTGGCAGAGATGCGCCTGAAAGAAGCCGTCGCCCATGTCAGCGCCGCCCTGAACCTGCCCCGCAGACAGGTCTATCAGGCCGCCCTCGCCAAGGAGAAACCGCAATGATCGCTGCGCGCAATTACCATGCCGGTCTGGCCGCCGAGGGGTCGGTCCTGCGCCAGTATCTCGATGCCGGGTATCAGCTTCTGGCCCAACGCTTCCGCGGCCTCGGCGGTGAAATTGATCTTGTGCTGCGCAAGGGGGCCTCGGTGATCTTCGTCGAAGTCAAGAAAAGCCGATCCTTTGACGCCGCCCTTGCCCGGCTTGGCCCGGCCCAGATCAGCCGCATTTTCGCCACCGCGTCCGAATTTCTGGGCACGCAACCGCTGGGCCAGTTGACCGAAACCCGCTTCGATGTGGCGCTCGTAAATGCGCAAGGTCAGGTCACGGTGATGGAAAACGCCCTTGGCCCATGATCCCACACGCGCCATTGCATGCGCCACAATCATCCGGCATCAAGGCAGGGACCGCCGCACCTGACGACAAGAGGCCCCCATGTCCCTGCGCGTAGCCTATCAGATGGACCCGATCGAATCCGTCAACATCTTCGCCGACAGCACCTTCCGCATCGCTCTCGAAGGCCAGAAGCGCGGCCATCAGGCTTGGGTCTATACCCCTGACAAACTTGCCTTCCGCGAAGGCCGCGTCCTGGCGCTGGCCCGCCCCGTCACCCTGCAACAGGTCAAGGGCGCGCATGTCGAGTCTGGCCCCGAGGACATGATCGACCTCGGAACGCTCGATGTCGTCTGGCTGCGCCAGGACCCGCCCTTTGACATGGGCTATATCACCACGACCCATATCCTCGACATGATCCACCCGCGCACGCTGGTCGTGAATGACCCTTTCTGGGTACGCAACTACCCTGAAAAACTGCTGGTCCTGCAATTCCCCGACCTGACGCCCCCCACGATGATCGCCCGCGATCTGACCACGATCCGCGCCTTCAAGGCCGAACATGGCGATGTCATCCTGAAGCCGCTTTACGGCAATGGCGGCGCAGGCGTGTTCCGGCTTGACCCCAATGACCGCAACCTTGCCTCGCTGCATGAACTTTTCACCGGCATCAATCGCGAACCGCTGATCGTGCAGAAATTCCTGCCTGCGGTCAGCAAGGGCGACAAGCGCATCATCCTGGTCGATGGCGAGGCTATCGGCGCGATCAACCGCGTGCCGGCAGCGGGCGAAACGCGCTCGAACATGCATGTCGGCGGCCGCCCCGAACCTGTCAAACTGACCGAGCGCGACCGCGAGATCTGCGCGGCCATCGGCCCGCTCTTGCGCGAAAAGGGACAGATTTTCGTAGGCATCGACGTGATCGGCGATTACCTGACCGAAATCAACGTCACATCGCCCACCGGCCTACAGGAACTCGAACGCTTCGACGGCACCAATGGCGCGGCGCTGATCTGGGAGGCCATCGAGGCAAAACGTAAGTGAGCTGGCAACTCAAGGTCATGCGGGTGTTTTTGCGCCAGATCGCGCGGCGCTCGCTGGGTCGCCAGCCCGACAGCATCTCTGCGCGGGCGTGGTTTGAACGCGGCGCCTGGCTCAATGCGCGCGGGCGGCCCTATCTGGATTTCACCCCCGACCAGATCGCCGGGATCCCGGCTCTATGGACCGAAAAACCCGCCCCCGGCGCGCCATTCATCCTCTATATCCACGGCGGCGGCTATGTCATGGGCAACCCGCGCACCCATGCAGCCCTCGCGCGCTACCTCGCCCGCAAGGCGCAGATGCCAGTCCTGCTGCCCGATTACCGCCTCGCCCCTGAACACCCCTTTCCCGCCGCCTTCGACGATGCGCTGGCCGTCTGGCAGGGTTTGCTGGCGCAGGGCCACCAACCGGGCCAGATCGCACTGGGCGGCGATTCGGCAGGCGGCGGCATCGCGCTCGCGCTGCTGGGGCATCTGTGCACCGAAAACCTGCCGCGTCCCGGCTGCGCCTATGCTTTCTCGCCCTTCACCGACCTCACCTACTCCGGCACCTCGATCACCGAGAACGCAAAAACCGAAATCCTGCTGCCGCCGCAGCGGCTGGAGCAGCTTCGCGCCCGCGTCCTGAACGGTGCAGACCCTGCCGACCCGCGCATCTCGCCCCTCTTCGCGCGCTTCCCCAAAGCGCCGCCGGTGCTCATTCAGGTCGCGCGCACCGAAATCCTGCGCGACGATTCGCGCCGGATGGCCGCGCATCTTCGGGCGCAGGGCGTGCAGGTGACAATTCAGGAATGGGGCAACCTGCCCCATGTCTGGCAATTTTTCCCCGGTTGGCTGCCAGAGGCGCGCAAGGCACTCTCGGACGCCGCCGCATTCATCCGGCAACAGCTTCGGGCACCCCCATCAGCCGATAGCTGATCGCCTCGGCCATATGCGGGGCGCGCACCTCGCTTTCCCCCTCCAGATCCGCAATCGTCCGCGCCACCCGCAACAGCCGGTGATAACCCCGCGCCGTCAACCCGAAACGCTCAGCCGCGCGTGTCAGAAGTGCGCGCCCCTCGCTGTCCGGGCGTGCGATCTCCTCCAATAGCGCGCCTTCCGCATCGGCATTGACGCGGCACCCCTCATAGCCCTGATACCGCGCCGCCTGCCGCGCGCGCGCCTGTGCCACCCGCGCCGCCACAATGGCCGAACTGTCGCCGGAAGCGGGCAGGTCCAGATCCGAAAAGGCCACAGGCGGCACCTCGACCCGCAGATCGAAGCGGTCCATCAGCGGCCCGGAAATGCGGCCCATATAGTCCTCACCGCAGGCAGGTGCCCGCCCACAAGCCCGCGCCGGTTCCGACAGGTAGCCGCATTTGCAGGGATTGGCCGCTGCGACCAGCAGAAAGCGGCAGGGATAGCGGATATGCGCATTGGCCCGCGCCACGACCACTTCGCCGGTTTCAATCGGCTGGCGCAGCGTTTCCAGTACCATGCGCGGAAACTCCGGCAATTCATCCAGAAACAGCACACCATTATGTGCCAGCGAAATCTCGCCCGGTTTGGCCCCCTTGCCGCCCCCCACAATCGCCGCGACCGAGGCCGTGTGATGCGGCTCGCGAAACGGCCTGACCCGCGAAATCCCGCCCTGATCCAGAAGCCCCGCGATGGAATGAATCATAGAGGTTTCCAGCGCCTCTGCGGGGCTGAGTTCCGGCAGGATGCCCGGCAGACGCGCCGCCAGCATCGACTTGCCCGATCCGGGCGTGCCCACCATCAGCATATGATGCCGCCCCGCCGCCGCGATCTCCAGCGCCCGTTTCGCGCGTTCCTGCCCTTTGACGTCGAACAGATCGCGCACCCCGCTGTCACGGATCACCTCGCCGGGGCGCGCGGGCGCAAGCGGGGCCTGTCCGGAATAATGCCGGATTACCTGCGCCAGGGATGATGGTGCGATAACCCGCGTGGCCTCGACCCAGGCCGCTTCCGGTCCCGATCCGGCTGGGCAGACCAGCACATGCCCCCCCTCTGCTGCCGTCATCGCCGCGGGCAAAGCCCCTGCAACGGCGACCAGCGTCCCATCCAGCGACAATTCCCCCAGTGCGACAGTATCGGCAATCTCCTCTGCCGGCAAAATCTCCAGCGCCGCCAAGAGCGCCATCGCAATCGGCAGATCGAAATGCGATCCCTCTTTCGGCATATCCGCAGGGGACAGGTTGATCGTGATCCGCTTGGACGGCAGCGCCACGGACAGCGCCGACAGGGCCGCGCGCACCCTTTCGCGCGCTTCCGACACGGCCTTGTCCGGCAGACCCACGATCTGAAAGGACGGCAAACCGGGCGAGAGCGCGCATTGCACCTCCACCAATCGCGCCTCGATCCCCTCAAACGCCACTGTCAGGGCGCGTATTCCCATGATCACCCCCACGCATCGCCCAAGCATGCGCCAACAACCCTTGAAATTTGGTTAACGAAACCTTCCACCCGCTCTGCACGCAGTTGTGAAAGAATATTTCGTATTCGTGTGAACCAAAGCCTGCACCGATGCGTAACATTCACAAACGCGCTTGCAGGGGGAACTGATGGCACTGGATTTTACCGAAGATCGCCGCATGTCACGCCAAGCCATGAAGGCCGAGCTTCTGGACGCCGAGACCGAGACCATGCTGGCCCGCGCCTGGCGCGACCAGCGCGACGAACAGGCGCTGCACCGGCTGATCACGGCCTATATGCGGCTGGCGATTTCGATGGCGGGCAAGTTCCGCCGCTATGGCGCACCGATGAATGATCTCATTCAGGAAGCCGGGCTTGGCCTGATGAAAGCCGCCGAGAAATTTGACCCGGACCGGGGCGTGCGCTTCTCCACCTATGCGGTATGGTGGATCCGCGCCAGCATTCAGGACTATGTGATGCGCAACTGGTCGATGGTGCGCACCGGCTCCACCTCCAGCCAGAAAACGCTGTTTTTCAATCTGCGCCGTGTGCAGGCCAAATTCGAACGCGAGGCGATGGCGCGGGGCGAGGAACTGGACGGGCACCAGTTGCGCGAAATGATCTCGCGCGAAGTCGGCGTGTCCTTGCAGGATGTCGAGATGATGGAGGGGCGTTTGTCCGGCTCTGACTTCTCGTTGAACGCCATGCAATCGAGCGACGAGGACGGGCGCGAATGGATCGACGCGCTGGAAGATGAAAACGCGCAGGCCGATATTGCGGTCGAACAGGCGCATGACATGGCACAACTGCGCGACTGGCTGGTTGCCGCCATGCAGGGCCTGTCCGAACGCGAACGCTTCATCGTGCGCGAACGCAAGCTGCGCGATGATCCCCGCACGCTGGAATCGCTGGGTGAGGAACTGGGCCTGTCCAAGGAACGCATCCGCCAGGTCGAGGCCGCCGCCTTCCAGAAAATGCGCAAGAGCCTTGAATCCCAGTCGAAAGAAGTGTTCCACTTCCTCGCATGATCCTGCGAACCCTTGCTGCCGCGACGCTGGCCCTGCCCGCTGTCGCGGCGGAAATCACCCCTGACGCCCTCGACACCCTGCCAGATGCGCAGGTCGTTTTTCTGGGCGAAGTGCATGACAACCCCCTGCACCATACCCACCAGACCCGCGCCGTGACCACGATTGCACCTCGCGCGCTGGTGTTCGAAATGCTGACCCCGGAACAGGCCGCGCGCATCCCCGCGCCTTTGCCCGATCAGGATGCGCTCGGCACGCTGCTGGATTGGGACGCTAGCGGCTGGCCCGATTTCGCGATGTATTATCCGATCTTTGCTGCCGCGCCCGGTGCCGCAATCTTTGGCGCAGCCCTTCCGCGCGAGGCCGCCCGCGCCACTCTGCAAGACGGCATCGCCGCCCATTTCCCCGCCGACCCGGCACAATTCGGACTGAACACCCCGCTGCCCCCCGACGATCAGACCTCGCGAGAGGCCCATCAGGCCCGCGCCCATTGCGACATGCTCCCCGAGAACCTGTTGCCCGGCATGGTCGCAATCCAGCGTTTGCGCGATGCCCTGCTGGCCGAGGCCGCCTTGCGCGCCCATGCCGAAACTGGCGGCCCGGTGGTCGTGATCACCGGCACCGAACACGCACGCAAGGATATTGGCGCCCCGCTGAAACTGGCCCGCGCCGCGCCAGAAATCACCCAGCTTTCCCTCGGTCAGTTCGAACACGCGCAGGACACAGCCCCGCCCCATGACCTGTGGCTTGTCACCGACCCCCATCCCCGCCCCGACCCGTGCGACGCCTTCCGCTGATCCGCCGGGGCTTTCGCTTCCCGCCCCAAGCGCGTAATCATGGCGCAACTGACCCCAAGCACAGGGCCTGACCATGCTGGCAACCAAGCGCGTGACACTCATCATCGGGGGCGGCATTGCGGCCTATAAATGCCTCGACCTGATCCGCCAGTTGCGCGCGGCAGGGGCCAGCGTGACCCCGGTCCTCACCCGCGCCGCCACGCAATTCGTCACCCCCATGTCGGTCGCGGCTTTGGCCGGATCACAGGTCTATCAGGATCTGTTCGACCTGAAGGACGAGGCAGAAATGGGCCATATCCAACTGTCCCGCGCCTCTGACCTGATCGTGGTCGCCCCTGCCACCGCCGATCTGATGGCCAAGATGGCAGGCGGTCATGCCGATGATCTGGCCAGCACCCTGCTTCTGGCCACTGACAAGCCCGTGATGATCGCGCCTGCGATGAATGTCCGCATGTGGGAGCACCCGGCCACCCAACGCAATCTCGCACAACTGCGCGCCGATGGCGTGCAAGTTATCGGCCCGAATTCCGGCGATATGGCTTGCGGCGAATTTGGCCCCGGTCGCATGTCCGAACCTGCAGAGATTGTCGCCGCCATCGCCGCGCAGATCACCCCCGGCCCGCTCTCGGGCAAGCGCATCCTTGTCACGTCCGGACCGACCCATGAACCGATTGACCCCGTGCGCTACATCGCCAACCGCTCCTCTGGCGCGCAGGGCACCGCGATTGCGCGTGCGCTGCGCGATCTGGGGGCCGAGGTGGTGTTCGTCACCGGCCCCGCCACAGTGCCGCCGCCCGAGGGCGTTACGCTCCAGAAAATCGAAACCGCGCGCGAAATGCTGGACGCCTGCCTTGCCGCGCTGCCTGTGGATGCTGCGGTCATGGCAGCGGCTGTGGCGGATTGGCGCGTCGCGTCCGACTTCACGCAAAAGATCAAGAAAGGCCCGCAAGGCATTCCGAAACTGGAACTTTCCGAAAACCCGGACATCCTCGCAACGATCTCAACCCACACCCAGCGCCCCCGCCTTGTCGTGGGCTTCGCGGCTGAAACCGAGAATGTCATCGCCCATGCCACCGCCAAGCGCGCGCGCAAAGGCTGTGACTGGATCGTAGCGAATGATGTCTCGCCCGCGACCGGCATCATGGGCGGGAGCGAAAACGCCGTGCATCTGATCACCGAAACCGGCACCGAGGACTGGCCGCGCCTGCCGAAAGCCGAAGTCGCCACCCGCCTTGCCGCCCGCATCGCAGAGGCGCTGACATGATCACAGTGAAGTTCCAGCGCCTGCCCGGTTTCGACCCCGAAATCCCGCTGCCAGACTACGCCACCGCAGGCGCAGCCGGGGCCGATATTCGCGCCAACCTGCCCGCCGAGGACCGCGCCAGTGGCCTGACTCTCGCGCCTCTGGCGCGCTTGCTTGTGCCCACCGGCCTTGCCTGCGCCATCCCGGCGGGGTTTGAAATGCAGATCCGTGCCCGTTCCGGTCTGGCGCTGCGCCACGGCATCACCCTGCCCAATGCCCCCGCGACCATCGACAGCGACTATCGCGGCCCGATTGGCGTGATCCTGCTGAACCTTGGCGATGCGCCCTTCGTGATCGAACATGGCGCGCGGATTGCGCAGATCGTCATTGCTCCGATTGCACAGGCGCGCTTCACCCTGACCGAAACACTGGACGAAACCGACCGCGGCGCGGGCGGTTTCGGCTCCACCGGAACCGCGTGACATGGGCTTCGTCCTTTTCCTGATGGCCGCGCTCTGGGCCTTGGGTTGGGTCATGAAAACCCCCATCCGCGCGCGCCTTGTGATGATCGGCGTGATCTATGTCGCAGTGGTCATCGCGCAACTTGTCCTGCCGGAGACCGCCGAATTGCGCCGCGCCACAGGCGGCGATGTGCGCCCCTGGCTGGTGCTGGGCGGGGTCGTGGCACTGGGCTTCGGCTATAGCCGCCTGATCACCCGCCTGCGCCGCAAGACCCCGGCCCCGGCACCGCAGCCCAACCCCGACAGCTTGGGCGAAGCCGAACTGAACCGCTACGCCCGCCACATCATCCTGCGCGAAATCGGCGGGACCGGGCAGAAGAAGCTGAAATCCGCCAAGGTGCTGGTCGTGGGGGCTGGCGGGCTTGGTTCGCCTGCGCTTCTGTATCTCGCGGCAGCCGGCGTGGGCACGATCGGCGTGATCGACGATGACACGGTCGATGGCTCGAACCTGCAACGCCAGATCATCCACACCGACACGCGCATCGGCATGCCCAAGGTATTCTCTGCGCAAGCCGCGATGGAGGCGCTCAACCCCTTCATCACCGTGCGCCCCTACAACCGCAGGCTGGATGCAGACACCGCCGAAACCCTGTTCCGCGACTATGACCTGATCCTCGACGGCACCGACAATTTCGACACGCGCTATCTGGTCAACCGCGCCGCTGTGGCCACCGGCAAACCCCTGATCGCCGCCGCCATCACCCAATGGGAAGGCCAGATCAGCCTCTATCACCCTGCAACGGATGCGCCCTGCTACGAATGTATCTTCCCCCAGCGCCCCGCCCCAGGTCTGGCGCCCTCCTGCGCCGAAGCGGGTGTCATCGCGCCGCTTCCGGGCATCCTTGGCACGATGATGGCGAATGAAGCGGTCAAGGAAATCACCGGCGCGGGCACCGGTCTGCGCGGGCGCATGATCCTGTGGGACGCACTCCATTCCGACAGCCGCACCCTGCGCATCAAGCGCCGCGCGGATTGCGCCTGCTGCGCCGAAGCGTAGCGCACGACCTCTGGAATGCCCGCCCGCGCGCCAGCGCGGGCAGCGCCCGCGAATGGCATCGGGTCGGGTGGGTGGGCCATGAGCGGGCGCTTTTCACCGTAGCACTCAAAGCCGCACCTTACAGCACCAGCTTCACCCGCATGAAGCCCCGCGCATCCACCCCCAACACTTCGGGGTCATGATCCGCGATCATGTCCAGATGGGCATGGGCCGCAACGCCCGTGCGCAGGATCACACTGGCCTCGGCGACAGGTTGCAGTCGAAACGGCGCCTCTGCCAGGACCGCCAGACAGTCGCGTTCTGCCACATAAGCGCGCAGCACTTCGCGCGTGACACTTGCATCCTCGAACACCACAGAGGCAGGCCCGGTGCCCTGAAACCCGCCCGCCCCATGCGCGCGGAAACTGTTGGTGCAGACAACGAATTCTGCCGCCGGGTCCAGCGGCTTGCCCTGCCATGTCACATTGCGGATCCGCCCATGACCGGGGTCCAGATCCTCGCCCAGATAGGTGAACCGTGCAGGCGCGGTCAGGTCGATCTCATAGTCCAACCCGTAAAGCATCTCGAAATTATAGCCCGGAAAGGCCGGGTCCATCAGATATTGCTCGGCCAGCCCCGGATGGATCTGATGATAGGCCGAAGCCGCGCGCTCCATCCACATCAGCAGATCCGCGCCCGTCAGCCGCACCGCCGCGATCCGGTTGGGATAGACATACAGATCCGCCAGCGAGCGGCAGGTCAGAATCCCTGCCTCGATATTGGTGAAATTCCGCGCGCCCCCCAACCCCCCGGCCTTGGAGGGGGCGACCGAGGACAGCAGCGGAAGATCGGCCAGCGGCGTGCCTGCCAGTCGCTGCGCCACAAAATCGCGTTGCGCTTCCGCCACCAGTGCCGTGGCGGCGCTCTGTCCCAGATAGACAAAAAACGAATTGATCGGCACCGCACTGCGCCCGATGGGCTGGCGGATGCTTTCCAGAACCGCCTCATGCGCCCGCGCGACGATCTTGCGCACTTTCGGACTGTTCAGCGGCGTGCGCGTCCGGGCAGGTTCCGGCATCTGAAACCGGCTCGACGCATCGCGCAGCGAACGGGTCTCGACATCTGACGACAGGATCTCCCACTGCCCGCCCGACCGCACCAGCTTCAGGTCGATCAGCCCCAGATGCGAACCGAAAAACCCGCTCATCACAGTGGGCTTGCCGCAGATCGTGCCGCGCTCGATATCGACTCCCGGAATATCGGCAAAGGCCGGCGAGGGGAAAACCTGATGGCTATGCCCGCTCAGGATCAGATCCACCCCGTCAATCCCGGCCAGCGGAATGACGGCGTTTTCCATATTCTCGGTATGTCGGATCGGCCCGATCCCCGAATGGGCCAGCAGCACCACCAGATCGGCCCCCGCCGCGCGCATCTCGGGCACATGGGCGCGTACGGCTTCCACCATGTCGCGGGTCTGGATACGCCCGTTCAGAATCTGGCGTTCCCAGATCGTGATCTGCGGCGGCGCGACACCGATCACCCCAATACAGATCGGATGCGTTTTTCCGCTGCGATCCGTCACCTTGCGGTGCAACAGGCTGTAGGGACGCACGAAATGGCGATCCTGCAACGGGTTGCCCGCTTTCTCATTCAGGATATTGGCCGAAACGACCGGGCAATCCGCGCGCAGAAGTGCCTTGTTCAGAAACTCGATCCCGTAATTGAACTCATGGTTTCCGATGGTGATGGCGTCATAGCGCAGTGCATTCATCGCAGCCATCACCGGGTGCAGATCACCCTCTTTCAAGCCCATGTCATAGGCGAAGTAATCGCCGACCGGCGTGCCTTGCAGGAAATCGCCATTGTCGAACAACAGGCAATTCGGCACCTGCTGGCGCGCAAGGTCGACCAGTTCAGCCAGTCGCGACAGGCCCAGATCGGGATTCGGACAATCCGCATAATAGTCGTAGGGGTGCAGATGCACATGCAGATCCGTCGTCTCCATGATACGAAGATCGACCGTCGCAGAGATGGCGACACTTGACGCGAAATCCAGCCGTTCCTGTTTCATGTTCTCATGCATCTTCTCAATAGCCCTATGAGAACTTTCTTCAGACATGCGGCGAAAATCTGGCCTCAATGATGATGATTTTGTGTCCTGACAGGGCACAAGCTGCGATTTCCAGTGATATTCCAGCGCATTTCCATGCACAACCACCGATTGTTGCGATTGTGAAAACCATTGCTGCCACCGGGTAAAACTGACAGTTAACCATCAGAGCGGCAGCAGAGGCAGGGACCGGAGCGATGCAATTTGCCTTTGGCGGCGAATGGGATGCGCGCGATGCGCAACAGCGCAGCGATGCGGAAGCCTTGGCGCAAGCGCGCGCCTCTTCCGAAACGCGCGTGCTGCCCTTCTGGCGCGGCAAACCCCATCTGGCAGGCTCTGCGCTCGCATGGGTGCCCGCCGATCATCCGATGCTGCGCCATGCGCAACAGCCGTTTCTCTATCTCGGCCAGCATCAGGGGCGCGCGCGCTTTGCTGCCGATATCTCGACCTGGGAACCCGATGCACTGGACCGCGCCGCACTGGCGATGTTCCTCGACACCTCGATCCAGCGCCACCCCGACGCGCCCCCGGAGGCCCATTTCGGCGAGCTGCGCATGGCCATGTCCCAGCTTGCCCCGCCCGAAGCCGCCCTTGCCGCCACCGCCCGCGCACTGTTCAACTGGCACCGCACGCATGGCTTCTGCGCCGCCTGCGGCCATGCCAGCGATGTGACAATGGCCGGATGGGAACGGCAATGCCCCGCCTGCGGCGCCAAGCATTTCCCGCGCACCGATCCGGTCGTGATCATGCTGGTCACGCATGGCAATGACGTTCTGCTGGGCCGCTCGCCGGGCTGGCCAGAGCGGATGTATTCCGCACTTGCAGGCTTCGTTGAGCCGGGCGAGACGCTGGAAGCGGCCGTCGCCCGCGAAGTGTTCGAGGAAACCGCCATCCGCCTTGGTCCGGTGGGCTATGTCGCCTCGCAACCCTGGCCCTTTCCCAATTCGCTGATGTTCGGGGCTGTGGCCGAAGCCACCAGCCGCGAGATCACGCTGGATGACGAGCTTGAAGACGCCCGCTGGTTCCCCCGCGAAGAGATCCTGCGCGCCTGGAGCGGCAACCATCCTGACCTGTTGCCTGCGCGAAAAGGGGCCATCGCGCATTACCTGATCGGAGAATGGCTTGCTGGCAGGCTCTGAGCGGCTTATCTCTCGGACAGCCGGGGCTTGCATTTCCCCCCCCGCGCTTTCAGGATGCTGACCATGACGCTGCGCGCTGCCCCCGGTTCCGGACCCAAACCCATGTCGACCTGGACTGTCCCGAATATCCTGACTGTCCTGCGCCTGCTGGCCGCGCCGGGTGTGGCGGTGATGTTTCTCTATTTCCACCGCCCCTGGGCCGACTGGTTCGCGCTTGCTCTCTTTGCGCTGGCCGCGATCACCGATTTCTTCGACGGCTATCTGGCGCGCGCCTGGAAACAGGAAAGCCGCCTTGGCGCGATGCTCGACCCCATCGCCGACAAGGCGATGGTCGTGATCGCCCTTCTGGTCATCACCGGCTATTCCGGCATGGACCCCTGGCTGATCCTGCCCGCCACCGCGATCCTGTTCCGCGAGGTCTTCGTCTCGGGCCTGCGCGAGTTTCTCGGCGACAAGGCGGGCTTGCTGAAAGTCACCAGTCTCGCGAAATGGAAAACCACCGCGCAGATGACCGCGATTGCGGTGCTCTTCCTCGCCATGGGCCTCGAATATGTCCGCGAGGCCGCCTCCCAGCGCAGCCACCGCGCCCTGATCGAAACCCTCAGCGATATCGGCACCTCGGATGTCAGCGTCGTCGATCTGGCCCGTCACGGCGGCAATTACGTCTGGAATTTCGGCCTCGCCCTGATCTGGATTGCCGCCATCCTGACGCTGATCACCGGCTGGGACTATTTCCGCAAATCGCTGCCCTTCCTGAGAGACACGCCCAAATGACGCTCGACATCCTCTATTTCGCCTGGCTGCGCGAACGCATCGGCCTGCCGCGCGAGACTGTCACCACCGAGGCCGCGACCGTGGCCGATCTGGTCGCCGAACTCAGCGCGCGCGAGGACCGCTACGCGCTGGCCTTCTCCGACCTCTCGGCGGTGCGCGTGGCGCTGGATCAGGATCTGGCCGATTTCGACGCCCCCCTGGCAGGCGTGCGCGAAGTGGCCTTCTTCCCGCCGATGACCGGGGGCTGAAATGCAGATCCGCGTGCAGGAGGCCCCGTTCGACTATGGCGCGGAATCCGCCCGTTTCACGGATGGCTGCAACGGCATCGGCGCGGTCGTCACCTTCTGCGGCATCGTGCGCAATGACGGCGGCGCGCTGCAGGCGATGGAGATCGAACACTACCCCGGCATGACCGAACGCGCCCTGACCCAGATCGCCGAAGAGGCCGCCCGCCGCTGGACGCTGGCCGATTGCCTGATCATTCACCGCTTTGGTCGCATGACACCGGGCGAAAAGATCATGATGGTCGCGACCGCTTCGGCTCATCGCGCCGATGCTTTCGCGGCGGCGGATTTCCTGATGGATTACCTCAAATCTCGCGCGCCCTTCTGGAAGAAGGAATTTTCGGGCGACAGCGCGGAATGGGTGGCCGCGAAAGACGCGGATGAGGCGGCACTGGAACGGTGGTGACATAATGGCGGATCGAGTTATATTCCTATCGCATATTCACGAAGAGAGCGCCCTTGCCATATTGATCAAGCGCGCCCTCGAGGAAGAATTTAGTGGTTTTGTGGATGTTTTTGTCTCGTCAGATAGTGAGAGCAACCCAACAGGCTACAACTTTTTAAGACGGATAGAAAACACTCTTGTATCTTGCATCGGTGCGATCTACTTAATCAGCCCGAATTCGGCTACTCGTAGTTGGATTCACTTTGAACTCGGCGCAGTTTGGATTCGCAACTGCCTACATCTTCGAGAAGGAAAGCCTGAAATTCCCGCTTTGCCGCTTTGCCACTCTGGAATGACACCGAGCAACCTACCTGCTCCGCTAAATAATCTAAATTCAATAGTTGGCAATGATCCTCTGAAACTAGAAGCTGCATTTAAGTCCATCCAAAAGGCAGTTGGCGGAAAAGGACCGCTCAAGACAGATTTTGTGCAGCTTGCGAAGAGCATAGGTGAGTTTGAAACAGAAAATGGCTTTGGACGGCATGCCAAATCCCTTTTTTTAGCTCTTGATCTAACGCCTCAGGATTCCGCTTATCTTTTTAACTATAGCAAGAGCCATCCGCCTAAATCATTTATAACCATTCCTGATCTCGAATTACCTGCTGAGAAGCATCATTTGATCAGGAAACTTGAGGAAGGGGAGTTGCGTGAGTTTATCAAGACGAAATGGAAAAAAAGCCTGAGAAATGGTAGGCTTGATGGCCAAGAACAAAAGTATGTCATTGTAGATTTAAGCATAAGAACATCCTTAATTCTAGATTATTTGATGCATTAGTTTTCTTTTACATTTCCAGAAATTTTTTTGTTTCATGCGAGAGTATAAGAAAGATATTCCAAATATCCCAATGCGTCTCAAAAGAAAAAGGGCGGCCCAACCGGACCGCCCCTCCACAATCTCTCTGAAACGCCTCAGCGCTGCGTCGCGCTGGTCACGTCCACCGACACGCCCGGCCCCATTGAGGAGCTGACCGAGACCTTTTTCAGGTAAGCACCCTTGGCACCCGTGGGTTTGGCCTTGGCCACAGCATCCACGAAAGCGCGCAGGTTCTCGGCCAGTTTCCCGGCCTCAAACGAGGCTTTGCCGATCCCGGCATGGATGATCCCGGCCTTTTCGACCTTGAACTGGACCTGAC
>JAFIEM010000160.1 GCA_020832555.1 Natronohydrobacter sp.
GGCGCGGTATCTGTTCCAAATGCCAGATCACGCCGGGCTATGGCGAGTTTTCCAAGCATGGCGTGACTGTCGCCGAGGCCGCGCTGTCTGAATGGAACGCGGTCGAGCAGCGTTACAAGGACAAGCGCGGGCTGATCGATGGCCGCCGTCTGGGCTGTCAGGCGAAGGTCATGGGCGATGTGGTCATTGATGTGCCGCCTGAAAGCCAGGTGCATCGGCAGGTCGTACGCAAGGCGGCGACTGCGCGGGCCATCGTGATGGACCCGGCGACGCGGCTGTACTTCGTCGAGGTGCAAGAACCCGACATGCACGAGCCTTCGGGCGATTTCGAGCGGCTGGCCAAAGCGCTGCGCACGGAATGGGACGTTGCCGAGATCACCGCCGGGCTGGAGGTGCTGCGCAAGCTGCAACCGGTGCTGCGCGAGGGGGGCTGGCGCGTCACTGTCGCGCTGCACAAGGATCACAATGCCGGGCCGCACCGGGTGCTGGATATCTGGCCGGGGCTTTATGAGGGCGGGCTTTACGGGCTGGCGATTGACCTCGGCTCAACCACCATCGCGGCCCATCTGTGTGACCTGCGCACCGGCGAGGTGGTGCTGTCATCGGGTATCATGAACCCGCAGATCCGTTTCGGCGAGGATCTGATGAGCCGCGTGAGCTATGTGATGATGAATCCCGGCGGTGATCTGGAAATGACCCGCGCGGTGCGCGAGGGGATGGATGCGCTGATCGCAGAGATTGCCCGCGAGGCGGGGGTCAGTGCGCGCGAGATCATGGAAGCGGTGATCGTGTGCAATCCGGTCATGCATCATCTGTTTCTGGGCATTGATCCGGTGGAACTGGGCCAGGCGCCTTTTGCGCTGGCGACATCCGGCGCGCTCAATGTCGATGCGCGCGAGTTGGGGCTGGCCGCGGTGAACCCTGCCGCGCGCACCTATCTGCTGCCCTGTATCGCGGGCCATGTGGGCGCGGATGCGGCGGCCGTGGCGCTGTCGGAAAGCCCCGAGACATCCGAGGATCTGGTGCTGGTCGTGGATGTGGGCACCAATGCGGAAATCCTGCTGGGCGACAAGCGGCGCGTGCTGGCCTGTTCCTCGCCCACCGGTCCGGCGTTTGAGGGGGCGCAGATTTCCTCGGGCCAGCGCGCGGCACCGGGTGCTATTGAACGCATCGAGATTGACCCGGTGACGAAAGAGCCGCGATTCCGGGTGATCGGGTCTGATCTGTGGTCGGATGAGGATGGTTTCACAGAGGCGACCGAAGCGACGGGCATCACCGGCATTTGCGGGTCAGGCATCATCGAGGCCGTGGCCGAAATGCGCATGGCGGGGTTGGTCGATGGCTCTGGGCTGATCGGATCGGCGGAACAGACCGGGACCGCGCGCTGTCTGCCCGAAGGGCGCACGCATGTCTATCTGATCCATGATGCCAGTGGCACCGGAGGGCCACGCATCACCGTCACGCAGGGCGATATTCGCGCGATCCAGCTTGCGAAATCCGCGCTTTATGCCGGGGCGCGGCTATTGATGGATGAAATCGGCACCGAGCGCGTGGACCGCGTGGTGCTGGCCGGGGCCTTTGGCGCGCATATCAGCCCGAAACACGCGATGGTTCTGGGGATGATCCCCGACGCACATCTGGACAAGGTAACAAGTGCGGGCAATGCCGCAGGGACAGGGGCGCGGATCGCGCTGTGCAACGTCGCGGCGCGGGCGGGGATCGAGGCCACAGTGGGGCGTATCCACAAGGTCGAAACCGCCATCGAGCCACGCTTTCAGGAGCATTTCGTCAATGCCAATGCCCTGCCCCATGCGGTCGATACCTTCCCCGAACTGAGCAAGATCGTCACGCTGCCACAGGTCAGTTTCAACTCGGGCGATGGTTCAGGCGGCGGGCGCAAACGGCGGCGCGGTTGAGACATGAAAAAAGCCCGGATGCATGCATCCGGGCTTTTTCAGCTGGTATCTGCAAGCGGATCAGTTGCCGCTCATCTGGCGCAGACGCTCGGCGACTTCGCGCAGAAGCTCCGGGTTCTCACCGGCGGCCTGCAGCAGACCTTCGATGATGCCGCGCTCTGCGATGTTCAGATTTGCAGCGTCGATCTGGGCGCGGATGGCGTCGAGCGACACGTCAAGACCAAGCTCCTGAAGCTCCAGTTGTTCCTCGACAGCCTCGGCAGTTTCTTCCGCAGCATCCGTGGAAAGGGTTTCTTCTGCGGTCTCGAGCGCCTCGTCCACAGCCGCTTCGCTACCGGTTTCGGCAGCTTCGTCACCGATGATCTCTTCAACGATCTCATCGACAGTTTCGGTCGTGCTCTCGACCGCGCCTTCGACGGCTTCTTCTACGGCTTCGGCGGCTTCTTCGGCAACGTCTTCCAGAAGCTCTTCGGTTGTGGCGTCTTCTTCCACTGCGGCTTCTTCTTCAGGCTCGACAGCTTCGGGTTCCGCAACCTCCGGCTCGACCGGCTCGGGTGCCTCGACGGCTTCCTCGACGGCCTCGGGTTCAACCGGCGTCTCTGTGACCGGTTCGATCACTTCCGGGGCCTGACGCGACTGGAACCCGAACCAGATACCCGCAGCGACAGCAACCGCGGCGATGATCGCAAGAAGGCTCTTGTTCATGATGTTTTCCCTCTGAACTACAATACTCTGGTCGCGCCCTATGTCAAAAACGGCAAGGTTTGCAAGTCAACTCTGCTGCAACTGCGAAAACAAGCATGTTATCGCGGATGGGGCTTGATCTTCGTGCTTGAATCGCACATGCCCCACCATTAGTTTAAGACAGCACTTGAAACAGCATACAGGAGGCTTCCCATAGCCCGCAGACCGCATAATGCCCCGCCACAACGCGATACCGGACCGCGCATCAATGATCGCATCCGGGCGCCGGAGATTCGCCTCATCGGGGCAGATGGTGAAAACCTGGGGGTGGTCAAACCCTCGCAAGCGCTGATCCTGGCCGAAGAGGCCGGGCTCGATCTGGTCGAGATCTCGCCCAATGCTGTGCCGCCCGTCTGCAAGATCATGGATTTCGGCAAGTACAAATACGAAGTTCAGAAGCGCGAGGCCGAAGCGCGCAAGAACCAGAAGATCATCGAGATCAAGGAAGTCAAATTCCGCCCGAACACGGATACGCATGATTACGATGTGAAGATGCGCAACGTGTTCCGTTTTCTGGAAGCGGGCGACAAGGTGAAGGTCACGCTGCGTTTCCGTGGCCGCGAGATGGCGCATCAGGACATCGGCGCGCAGCTTCTGCACCGGGTCGCTGCGGATATTGACGAGATCGGCAAGGTCGAGAACATGCCCAAGATGGAAGGGCGGCAGATGATCATGATGATCGCGCCGCGCTGACCCACCTGCCCTGCCACAAGACGAAACCCGCCGTATCACCGGCGGGTTTTTTTCATGGTCGCTGTGATCAACTGGCCGTGCCGGGCGCAGGAAAGACCTCGTCGCGCGCTTCATAGCCGGTGCCATGCGCGATCAGACACATGCGCCCGTCGCGCAGGGTCACGGTCAGGGTCCAGCGCTGGCTGTTTTCTGCGGCGAAAAGTTCCATCACGGCAGGGCCCGCCTGCCCCATGGCGCGGCGGGTCTGTTCCTGCTTCGAAAGCATGTCAAGCACCTGCGCGCGCGCGGCGCATTGCAGGGTCTGGGCACTGGCAGGCGGTGCGAGAAGTACGGCAAGACAAAGGCAGAGAGCGCGCATGGGGGGATTCCTTTTCAGACAGGGTGTTGCACTGTCCCAGCCTGCCAGCCCGTCGCGAAAGCCGCGTTAACCGGGCGTGCGCTGCCATGTTAGCGCCGCAAGACGCCTCGTCACTGCTGCAATGCAGCATTTTCTGCTTGCGATTTATGTCGCGAAATGATCCACAGGCGACAGAAAATTACGAGGGACTTATCATCATGGACACACGCCCGTTCCGGTCCGTTCTGTATATCCCCGGCTCGAAGGAGCGTGCGCTGGAGAAAGCCACGACACTGGCCGCGGACGCGATCATCTTCGATCTGGAAGATGCCGTCGCCATTGATGAAAAGGCCCGCGCCCGTGTGTTGCTGGCGGAAACGCTTGCCAGCCATGATTACGGCACCCGCGCGAAACTGGTGCGGATCAATGCCCTCTCGTCCGACTGGGGCCGCGAGGATCTGGAGGTGATCGCTTCGGCCCGGCCCGAGGCGATTCTGCTGCCCAAGGTTGATGAGGCCGCCCATGTCGAGGACCTGGCCCGCCTGCTGGATGCCCGCCCCGAAACGGCAGAGACGCGCATCTGGGCGATGATGGAATCGCCGCTTGGCGTGATGAATGCGCTACCTATTGCACGCGCGCCGCGCATGGCAGGGTTCATCATGGGCACGAATGATCTGGCCAAGGATATGGGCTGCCGCTTCCGCCCCGACCGGCTGCCACTCATGAGCGCGCTGCAACTGCCGCTGATCGCGGCAAAAGCGGCCGGGATCGTGGCGGTGGATGGGGTCTATAACGCCTTCAAGGATGAAGATGGCCTGCGCGCCGAATGTGAACAGGGCCGCGACATGGGCTTTGACGGCAAGACGCTGATCCATCCCTTGCAACTGGCGATTGCCAATGAGGTGTTTTCGCCCTCTGTTTCCGAGATCGATCTGGCAAAACGGCAGATCGAGGCCTTTGATGCGGCCACCGCGCGCGGCGAGGGTGTCGCCGTTGTGGATGGCAAGATCGTCGAGAATCTGCATATTGTGACTGCGAAGCAAATCCTTGCGAAGGCAGAGGCCATCGCGGAACTGACGGAGTAGCCACTTATGGGAAATCTGGTCCTGATCCTTGGCGTCGCCCTTTGGACGGGCGCGCATCTGTTCAAACGCCTGGCCCCCGAACGTCGCGCGGCGATGGGTGAGGCTGGCAAACTGCCGGTGACATTGGCACTGGTGGGGTCCATCGTGCTGATGACGCTGGGCTATAAATGGGCCGATCCGGTCTGGCTGTGGGTCACGCCCAACTGGATGGTGCACCTGAACAACCTGCTGGTGTTCATCGGCTTTTATCTGTTTGCCGTCTCCGGGCTGAAAACCCGGTTGCACCAGAAAATCCGCCATCCGCAGCTTTCAGGCTTCAAGGCCTGGGCGCTGGCGCATCTCTTGGTCGTGGGCACCGTGCAGGGCGTGATCCTGTTCGGGGGCCTGCTGGCCTGGGCGGTGGTGTCGGTTATCGTGATCAACCGCGCGAACCGTAGCTGGACCCGCCCGCCGGAAGCGGCGGCGTGGAAAGAAGGCGTGGCGCTCGTCGGGGCGCTGTTCGCGATGCTGGTTGTGGGGCAGATTCATGGCTGGCTGGGGCCCTGGCCATTTGGGGGGGCGTGATGCTGGCGTATCGCTTGCTGACGGAAGAGGACACATCAGCCTTTTGCCACAAGGTGACAGAGGCGCTGT